>CACYDZ010000151.1 GCA_902773265.1 uncultured Ruminococcus sp. | reverse complement strand
TCCCCTGAAAGGGGAGGTGTCCGACAGGACGGAGGGGTTAAACAAATGTTTTGCATTGCTTATTATATTTATGTTAGTGCATATGGGACAAAGCTCCTTGTAGGGATTTTTAAGGGCAAAGTCCTTAAACTCCTCACAAACAAAAAAATTTCTATAATCAATGACAAAGGAGGTTTTGTGATTATGGCAGTCAAACAAATTTCGATTTTCGTGGAAAACAAAGAGGGCAAACTGGTTACGATTACCGAAGCTATCGCAAAGGCAGGAATTGATATCCGTGCGATGAGTGTAGCCGATACACAGGATTTCGGTATTTTCCGTCTTATCGTGACAGACCCCGAAAAAGCAAGAGAGGCTTTAGAATCATCAGGTTGTTTTGTATCTATTACACAGGTTGTGGGTGTGTCTATTCCTGATGAACCCGGTTCGCTTTCCAAAGTGGTCAAGATACTGGCAAGGCATAATATCAATATTGAGTATATGTACGCTTTTATCACAGTTTCCAAAAAATTTGCGTCAGTAGTTCTGCGTGTTGCTGATAACGAGGCAGCCGAAAAAATTCTGACAGAAAACGGTGTAAAGCTGTTGGAAGAAAAAGACATCATGATGATGTAACAGAAAACACAAAAAACGCAACGGTTTTTATACCGTTGCGTTTTTTGGTTGTTTAAGGGTTTATCGCTCGTAAACCTCCCTCTCAAAGGCTCCGCCTTTGGAAACCGCCACTTTTTTGAAAAAAGTTAAAGACATAGCCTTTTTATGGGAGGGGAAAATCCAATGTCAGTAACTTAAGAGTATCATTGTGAATGCAGTGAGGAATCTTACTTTGAGGAATTATGTCAAAATTTACTTACGCAAATTTTGTTTGCGTTTTTAGCCGATTAAAGGGCTACCGCCCTTTAAAATCCCGTTAAGGGGCTTTGCCCCTTAACCCCACAACTTTTTGAAAAAAGTTGACAAAAACTTTTATGGTTCACTTCGGTCACGATAACAGAATGAAGTTAATGATATTGGGGGAAAAAAACTTGTAGGATTTTAAAAGGCAACGCTCCTTTAATGGAAAGTTTGTCCGAAAAAAGGTCACCCACAAAGTGAGTGACCTGAAAAGCAAATGGATAATACTAATAATTATTCAGAAATTCTTTTTCTTGCAACTACTACTGCACCACCTGCAAGCATTACTACTGCAAGAAGTCCAGCAACTGCTGCACTGTCACCTGTAGCAACTTTACCTGTAGCAGATGAAGTTGTACCTGAAGATGTAGAACCGCCTGTTGTGTTGCCACCAGCAGTACCTGTTGCGTTGGTAGAACCACCTGTAGGAGCAGCTGTGGAATCTGTAGCGTCAGATGTAGGGTTAGTTGTGCTGGAAGCATCTTCTGTTGCATCGGAGGAAGCTACTTCTGTAGGAGTTTCTTCTGAGGGAGCTTCGCCTGTGGGCTCATCTGTAGGAGCGTCTGTTACTTCTTCTGTAGGAGCATCTGTGGGAGCATCTGTTTCTTCTTCTGTAGGAACTTCTGTCTTAGCAACACATTCAAAGCCGGCTTTGAGTGTAGCAGGGTCAAAAGTAATCTTTATTGCTTCAGAATTTACATCAATAAAACCTAAACCGTTAGGAGCACCGTCTTCATAGTTTCCTTCATCGTTGAAAGAAATTGCCCAAGTACCGTCCTGTGCAACTTTGTACTCAAAAGGACTGTCCCACTGTTCTTCTGTTACAGGAATAACAACACTGTAAACACCATCTTCACCCTGTGTCATCTGGAATTTAGGGTCGTTAGGTGTCCAAGCGGGGTCAAAGAGGTTAGCGTCACCTACTGCGAAATATGTATGGTCGCCATCGATAGGAGAAGGTGTACCTACTGTATAAGGGTTGTCAATACGGCTGGATGTCTTGTAACCGTCAAACATAATGGTAACAACATCAGCTTCTTCAGCTTCTTCGCCGAAATCAACGATTGAGTTGGAGTCAATACCGTAAGCAACACCGTTTTCGTTGAATGAGAACTCCCAAGGATTGGAAGCGTCCCAGCCTCTTACAACAACTTTGTACTGAGCACCATAGTAGAATTTGTCGCCCTTGTTAGCAACGCCGTTAAGGTTGATGTACCAAACGCCTGCAGCTTCATCGTAACTCATGTTGAAGTCATCATTTTCGGGCTGCCATGCACTGTCACCGAGAAGACCAGCATCACCGACTATTGTATAACTCCAGTCAGCAGGATTCCAGTCAGCGGGAAGTTCTGTAACATCTGCGGAAGCGGAAATGGCTGCACTTGCACACATTGATGTTGCCATCAAACCTGAAAGCAACACACCGGTTAATTTTTTCATTGGATTTTTCCTCCCTATAAAAGATAAGTAAATATTTGTCCGAAGTTTACGCTTCAGTAACGCTATTATACACCAACAGTAAAATAAAAGTCAATATCTTGTTTTTAATTTAGTTACATTTTTGTTATTTTTGTGACTTAACAACAAAAAAAGCATAGATATTTATTAACAAAAAACAAATTTGACTTTTTTTCTGAAACAAAACGGAAGAAAGAGGAATTTTATAGTGGAATGAAAAAACATTTTACTGTCGAAACAAGATATAATTTTAACAATTTTTTCCAGGAGAAAGGAAAAGAGGAATTTTATTGAAAATAATTTGTCTATTTCTGTTTTATGTTGTTTATTGCCACAAAAAGCATATAGTAACAATGTGAACAAAAATACGGAGATAAGTTTGTTAATAATTTCATAGGTAAAAATGTGCAATTTACTCAAAAAACAGAAAAAAAGAGTTTGACTTATATGAACTTTCCTGTTAAAATAAAGGATAAGAAGTCTTCAGACGAAAATGTTATTTTGGAAAGGGAATATATGGGTAAGATTGTTGCATTGGTTTCGGGGAAAGGTGGTACAGGAAAATCCACGCTTTGTGTGGCTTTGGGAATAGTGCTTGCCGGAAAGGGATATCGTGTGTTGCTGATAGACTGTGACTGCGGTATGCGTGCGTTGGATATTCTGATGGAAATTGACAGAAATCTTGTGTTTGATATTTCTGATGTTATCAAGGGCAACTGTACACAGGAGAAGATTATCTATCCGTGTGAGTTCTGTGAGGGACTGTTTCTGATTTCGGCACCGCAAAATCCTGATGACCTTGTCAGCAAAGAAGAGATGAAACACTTTACAGACAGCATCCGTGACCAATTTGACTATATCATACTTGATGCACCGTCAGGAATTGGCAAAGCAATGGAAAGTGCCGTATACAATGCAGATATGTGTCTGGTTGTGGCAAATGCAGAAACAGTGAGTGTACGGTGCTGTGTGAGTGTTCGCAGAAAACTGTATGACCTTCACAAAAATAATATAAGACTTGTCATCAATAAATTTTCAAAAAAGGAGTTCAGAAAAAATTCTGATTACCCTGACCTTGACAGTATTATTGATGAAACAGGTATACAACTTATAGGAATTATCGCTGACGATAAAAAGACATTTCGTTCGCTACGGAGTGCCGTACAATCCGTGAGAGGCGTTTCGGCAGTGGAATGTGTAAGAAGAACAGCTTGCAGAATTGACGGCGAAAATACCCCGTTGTTGATTTGTTGACAATTTTATTTTTTTATTCCAGGAAAGAGGGATTATTGTGAAAATTGCTTTGATAGCTCACGATGAAAAGAAAGAATTGATGGTACAATTTTGTATAGCTTACTGTGGTATTCTCAGTAAATACGAATTGTGTGCTACAGGGACAACAGGCAGACTGGTTTCGGAGGCAACAGGATTACAGATTGAAAAATTTCTCAGTGGGTCGCAGGGAGGCGGAGAACAGATTGCTTCCAGAATTTCTCTTAATGAAATTGATATGTTGTTATTATTCCGCAACCCTTTAAATCCTAAACCGAATGAACCCAATGATATCAATTTGTTAAGACTTTGCGATATGTACAACATACCTGTTGCTACCAATATTGCTACGGCAGAAGTGCTTGTTCAGGGTCTTGGCAGGGGTGACCTTGACTGGAGAGATGTCGTCAGATAAAACTTGTCGTATAATACTCTTGTCAGTTTGGCAATATTGTAGTAAAATAGAATGATGATAGGGGGTAGACTTTACAGCCTATCCCCCTGTTTTTGTCTGAATTTTTTATCTGTTTAAGGGCGTTGCCCTTAAAAATCCTACAAGGGGCGTTGCCCCTTGACCCCATTGGGATTTTTCCGATTAAAGGGCTTTGCCCTTTAAAATCTCACAAGGGGCGTTGCCCCTTGACCCCACGAACTTTTTGAAAAAAGTTCGACAAAAACTTTTAGTTGTCACAGCTTACACTTAGCAAAGCTGAAAGCGTTGACCCAAAATCGCTGCGAGCGGTTTTCTTTGTCGAAAAAGACTATGTCTTTCACTTTTTTCAAAAGAGTGGCAACCCTTAAACGAAAAAACGGAGGTTATGAGAAAATGGCTTTGATTACCAAAAAAGTATACGGTACACAAGATGTATTACCTAAAGACAGCTATAAGTGGCAGTTTATCGAACACCTGATGAGGGAACACGCCACGACTTACGGTTTTAAAGAAATCCGTACACCTGTGTTTGAACACACTGAACTTTTTCAGCGTGGCGTGGGTGATACTACTGATGTCGTACAGAAAGAAATGTACACATTCGATACCAAAGGCGGAACATCGATTACTCTGCGTCCTGAAGGTACGGCGGGTGCGGTAAGGTCTCTGCTGGAAAACGCTTTGTATAACGATGGCTTGCCTGTAAAGACCTTTTATATTACTTCATGCTATCGCTATGAAAAAAAACAGGCTAACCGCTATCGTGAATTTCACCAGTTCGGTATAGAAGTTTTTGGTACATCTGACCCTATGGCGGACGCTGAAATTATTATGCTGGCACACAGCCTTTTTGAAAGACTTGGTATTAAAGATTTACAGCTGGAATTAAATTCCATAGGTTGTCCGAAATGCCGTGCAGAATATCAGAAAGCACTCAGGGAATATTTTGAAAGTCATAAAGAGGAACTTTGTGATACCTGTCTTTCTCGACTGGATAAAAACCCCATGAGAATTTTAGACTGTAAAAGTCCGATATGTTCTGAAATTGCCAAAAACGCTCCTGTTGTGCTGGATTATCTTTGCGAAGATTGTAAAGAACATTTCGCAACAGTAAAATCTTATCTTGACAGTGCAAATATTCATTATGTTATCAATCCTAAAATTGTGCGTGGACTGGATTATTACACAAAAACTGTTTTTGAATTTGTCACAACAAGTTTAGGGTCACAAGGTACGGTATGCGGAGGCGGTCGTTATGACGGTCTTGTGGAAGAATTGGGGGGACAGCCTACACCGTCATTAGGGTTCGGTCTTGGTATGGAAAGACTGATTGCTTTGATGGACGAACAGAAAATTGAAATCGAAGAACCTGAAACCTGTGATTTATATATTGCCAGCATAGGGGAAAAAGCAAAAATAAAATCCTTTAACATGGTCAGTCAGATAAGACAGTCATCATTATATGCCGAATGTGATATTGTCGGCAGAAGTTTAAGGGCTCAGATGAAGTATGCCGACAAAATCGGGGCAAAATTCAGTATAGTCATTGGTGACGATGAAGTGGACAGCAATACGGCTTTGTTAAAGAATATGAAGACAGGTGAAAAAGTACAGGTTTCCATAGGTGAGAATTTTGCAGAAGAATTTCTGGATAAGTTCATCAGCTATCAGATGGATATGTTCGGTGACATAGAAATTTGAGTTTAAGAGTTACTGCTTTTAAAAACAATGTCATTAACTTAATTCTGTTATCGTGACCGAAGTGAACCATAAAAGTTTTTGTCGAACTTTTTTCAAAAAGTTCGTGAGGTCAAGGGGTGAAACCCCTTGTGGGATTTTTAAGGGCAACGCCCTTAAACTCCCCAAGAAAATCCAAAATTTGCGTAAGCAAATTT
>CACYDZ010000150.1 GCA_902773265.1 uncultured Ruminococcus sp. | reverse complement strand
TGTCATAACTCAACCTCTGATAAAGATTTCTGAACGCAGTGAACCATAAAAGTTTTTGTCGAACTTTTTTCAAAAAGTTCGTGGGGTTGAGGGGCAGCGCCCCTCATAGGGTTTCAGGGACAAAGTCCCTGAAAGTTTTCCCCACTGACAAAAATGCCGCTTAAACGGCATTCTTGTATTCTTGCTGTCGGATAATCTCGTAAGTACACGGTTATAATTTTATGCCGATAGCGTCCTGTACATATCTGGTAATAGAATCTTTGGTTCTGCCGTTGCCATGTCTGTCGGGAATTTCGACAATCAGCGGTCGGGAACAACTGAGCTTGAGTTCGTATATCATTTCGGGACAAAGTTTTACCAATATTTCCGTCATTAAAATCACAGCAATATCTTCCGTAGCAATCGCTTTTTCCAATTCCCGTCTGACCTCTTCTTCTGTATGAACAACAACTCCTTCAATACCAGCCAGACGCATACCAAGTTGAGTATCTATGTTGTCACTTATCAGATAAAAACGCATAAGTTCATCACCTGTTGATTTTAGGATAAGTTATATCAGCATTTTATCCAGATAAGAATAGAAATCAAAAGACCATAAATGGCAATACCTTCACCAAGCACAACGAAAATCAATGCTTTACCAAATGCTTTCGGGTCTTCTGATGTTGCCCCGATAGCCGCAGGTGCTGCACTGGCAACGGCAATTCCTGAACCTACACACGCAATACCTGTAGATAATGCACAGGCAATAAGTCCCAGACCGTTGGCTGCCGCCTGTGCTGTTTCTGCAGAGGTTTCACCAGCTGCACTGGCAATAAGCGGAAATGCCGCACAACAAATCAATACCGCGACAAATGACAACATCTGTAATAAAACGGATTTTTTCCTTTTAGCACCTTTGCTGACTGCCTTTTTGGTTACAATAGCTGAACTTATCAAAAAAAGTAAAGGTAACGATGCAAGTAATAACATTTCCATAGTAATATTCCTCCTGAAATTAAATCATAGTAATTGGTATTCAAGGATTGCTGTCCTTGAAAATTATGCCACCTGAACAGTTGGCATAATTTCTGAAATCAATAGTCCGTAATTATAGAAAAACAACCTGAGACTATGACAATTAAAAGTTTCGGTCAAGCCTTTTCAAAGGCTTGTGGGGTCAAGGGGCAAAGCTCCTTGTGGGATTTTTAAGGGCGAAGCCCTTAAACTCCGTCAGCGGTTCGAAGTGTTTACTTTTCGAAGTGTAACGGGAGTATATGGTCTGCCTGTACCACTGTAAAAACGGCTGAACATTTCATAAAATTCCAATCTTAAAGTCTGAATGGAAACCAACAGTGCTTCAAGTGCGATAACAAAAAGATTACCCAGTATAAGCACAACAATTCCGCCGATAAAGGTTAAATTACCTGTAAGTTCCATAAGTATGGAAACGACCATCATCATGCCTGCGTGTACCATTGCAAATGCCCCTACACGCAAAAAAGACATCGTGTTGGAAAGATATGACAGAATGACTTCAAACATTTCAAAACCGTTTTGCGTACAGTATTCTCCCCAGCTTTCGGGTTTCCAGTTTTCTTCACCTTTGACAAGTTCTCCCAATGGTTCAGCAAGAAAAATCAGTACCAGAGGTACACCTATCAGAAGTGGTATGGTAATGACATTGAATATATTGATACCCAACAATAGTATAGCGGCAACACCTCCGCATACGGTGGAATAAAGTACAACTCCCGCAATACCATTTGACCCAAAAAATGCACTGCCGTAATTTTTCTGTTTGAGTGAGGAATAAATATTCATACACATTGCCACAATAACTAACGCTACACCGACAAAAACAGCCGCAAGAATAACGGAAACGGTATCGCCTTCAATAACTCTTACAGGTCTTGCTCCCTCACCGAAAAGAGCGGTATACATTCCGTCAAAAACATGTTCAAAACCAAACAGCGACCCGAACAGTATGCCAAAGAGTGATGAACTTATTCCGCATGGAATAAGGACTTTGCCGACTGCCATATCTTTATATTTATACATGATATACCCTGCAATGGCAAGTACTATTCCGTGTCCGAAATCACCGAACATTGCTCCGAAAAGGATAGTGTAGGTAACTGCCAGAAAAGTGGTCGGGTCGACTTCATTATATTTAGGCATACCGTACATTTCCACATAGAAATTATACGGTCTGGAAAACCAACTGTTTTTGAGTTTAATCGGTGGTGACTTTTCCAGTTGATTAAGAGCATCATCAATTTCCCATTCCACACTTTTGATTTTTTTGAGTTTTTTCTCAATTTCCGCCATATTTTCTTCGGGAATCCAACCACACAGCACAAAACTTTTGTTTTCGCCTTTGTTGTACAGCATAGCATAGTTTTTCATATTCTGGTAGATAGTTTTCTGATTGAGTTTTGTGTAGTACAGCAAAAATTCGTCATAATTCTGCGTTTTGAAGTCGATTGCCTCATTACGGATAGTTTCCAGTTCTTTTTCCAGTTCCTGTTTTTCTTTTTCTTTCATGGCGACATATTCTTCGGGAGTTCCCTCAATCTCAGAAATGTCACATTTTTGAAACAACATACCTGAAAAAATACGGTCAATATCTTCGGCATTGTCAACAGGTGCCATATAAGTTCCCCACACATATTCCCCGTCTACGGAAGTCTGTACAAACATGACATAGGGATTATCATCATATCTGTCCAGATAACGCAGACTTTCTATGGGCATTCTGCCAAAACGAGGACGGATATATTCACACGACTGTAAACGGTTCATATCCAGCGTTATTCCTACAAAATGGGAAGTCTGTTCGATGATTTTCTGGCATTGCTCAATTTCCTTTTCTTTATCCGTAACTTTAGCTACACGGCTGTCAAGACTTTGAATTGCTTTCGAACAGTAGTCGAACAGTTCTGCATCACTGCAATTAAAATCTGAAATATCTACCAGTTCAGGTTCAAGTTTTGCAACAGCAAGAGAGTTATCCAGTTCACTCAGCATTTCGGCATAGCGGTTGAGTTCAGAAAAATTGACAAAGTTTTCTGTATCGGAATAAAAGGTCGTGACATGTTCAGGCTGAAATGCCTGAGAGTTACCCAGTACTTCAATAACTTTGTCGAAATATTTCTGTATGCCTATCACACTGATGGCTTTCATGGGAGAAACGGACATATAGCATTGCCTCCTTTCATAAAGGTAAATATTCTGACTGTTTTACTTATTTGTAAATCAGCAGTTTTCTGATTTTTTCGGTATCTGCCTTATAACGGACACCTTCTATAATATTGATAATGTTGTTGATTTCCGCCTCAGCAAGATTGTAGTAGGCAATCAGAACGACTATAGGACTTACCGAAAAATACATATTCTTATAACTTTCTTCATATAAAGCCCGTCTGGGGATTTCCAACAGAAATGTATAATTCATTTTAGCAATGCGTTTTCCCGATGAAGTCTGTTGCATAATGGCAAAAAGCTCTTTGGTATCCTGTGCATTACACATTTCGTCAATCTGTCTTGCTTTGAGAGAACCGAAAGGTAAAATATGCTTTTTGATTTCGTCAGGGGAGAGTTTGTAATATTTTTTCAGTCGGAAAATTCTGGTAAAGTTACGCAAATCTATGTTGGCATCGAACATATCATGTAAATCCTTCTGTTCTTCGGGAGAGGTCTTGTCGATGATAGCATAAATCCTGCCGAACTGATAATTATACAACGCATTTTCAATAGACGGCAAATCAATTCTTTTTCCTTTTTCAGGTTTAAAGGGTTCGAGAATTTTGTAATATGGTGACTTTTTCAGCACTTCCAGAAATTCCTCATAAGTTTCCGCACCTGCCATAGCGGTAAAGTTCACAGACGATACTCTGGAAAAATATTGGGGTAATAAGCTGTAGAAATCGTGTGGATTTCCGGCACTGAGCATAGTCAGGTAGTGCATAATCTGAGCAATTTCGGCTTTTGTGACGGTATAATCCGCAAATTCACCGCCGACAGTGAGTTCATAACGGCACAAGGCTTCATAGTCGTCAAAGAGCTGTCGTCGGAGAACCATTTCCAGTTCGCCACGGTGGATAGTGCTTTCGCTGAGTTTACCCAGAAGATGACCGTATCTTCCGTTATTTTTCAGGTAGGTCAGAATTTCAGGTACACTGTTACAGGCAAGCAGTTTGTTGTAATCGTTTTCGGTGAGTCGTCTGCCGTACATTGCCCGTGCTTTGGAGAAAATCGCATTTGATGCGTATTCAGACAAATTTTTTTCACCTCTTTTCCGGAATAATCTGTCGTATTTGCGTCAGCCGGAGATAACTCTTTCTACAATTTCGTCAACCCACTTGTCACAGTGTAGTCTGTACATCAGTTCCATTTTTTCCAGACATTCTTTTTGTTTATCCTGTATGACCCTGCTTTTTTCTTCTGCTTTCTGCAATTCTGATTTGTACTCACTGTCAATGCGTTCTCTTGCCTGAGTGATGTAGTTATTGTAGATAGCGTCTCTTTTTTCGGAAATCTTTTTAAAGGTATCCGCCTTGTTTTGTTCTGCCTTTTGTGTTTCCAGACGGACTTTTTCGTCCATATCCACTATTCTGGATAACATATCTTCCATATTCTCATCTCCTTTATCTGACATATTTGTATATAAAACAAAAAACAGTCTTTAACGGAAAATTATAGAACATCACTAAAATTTTCCGTTGCTTTGACTGTCACTATTTTACCACTACTTGCCCTTGATTTCAAGACTATTTTAAAGTTGAAATGGAAAATTGCGATAATGTGAGTTTGATAAACAACTTTATAAATAAATTATTTGAAAATTTTTATTATATTACACCAGTTTCCAAGTTTTTAAAGAATTAATCGGTGTATAAGCATGGCAAAAGAAAAAGTATTTTTTGTAGGAGTATCAAAGGTATCGAAAGTCACAGAAAATAAATCATGCCATATGGACATACCGATAACAAAACGAGATTGTTGAGGACTGTGATGAGATAATAGTTTGAAAGTATTATTATAAAAAGGAAGAAGTGTCATGAAAGTATACAGAATAGTAATAAGATTTGTCAACCTTTCAATACCGATTTTACCGCAAAGCATATAAGAGCTTATCCGTAAATAATTTTTTGAAAGACCAATGAATTTTTAGAGGGAAAATGACAGAAAAAATAGCGTAACATTAATGATATTACTCATTCATTTTCTGTTTTTATAGACTGTTTTTTGTGAATTACTCAGATAATTTTCCGCATTGATTTTATTTACGGATAGGTTCTAAATCTTAAAAATACCGATATTACGGTACTTTTTCTATGCACAAAAATAAAGGGAGTAGCATAAAACTACTCCCTTTTGGTGCCGGTG
>CACYDZ010000149.1 GCA_902773265.1 uncultured Ruminococcus sp. | reverse complement strand
CGAAGATACAACACCGGGAGAGCTTGACAAGATGATTGAGAGGCTGAAAGCCCGTCTGGGAACTGACACGGCAACAGAAGAACAGGACAGCGATGACAGTACATCTGACTAAATTCAGATAAACTCCGTATCCCCCGGACAATGTGGGAGTGCTTGAAAGATTTCTCACATTGTCCGGGACAGATAATCCGTTCATATTTTCATGTATAGTGATTTGCAAAGAAACCGGTTCATCAGATATTCGATAAATTTGTTTATTTCCGGCATTCCATTCATCTCCGTTTATCTAGTGTCAACATTATATCATATTTGGAGATTTTTTACTACCTTTGTTGGAGTCTGAACAGTTACAAAAATTTTTTTGTTCACTTTTTGAAAGAAGAGGTAAGGAAGCTGGAAGAGTATATCCTCCCACAATGTGGAGATAATAGATGTGTAAATTTTCTGTTGCAGGGTTGACAAGGATTTTTCATTAACAAATCTATAATTGAACTATAATTGAGCAAATATACCATTTTTCGTGATTATTCACAATAAATATACACGGTTTATCGCTCTGAACTTTCGTTATAGGTCTTAAAAAAATTTTGAACGATGCACGGAATAACAAGTATTTGTGCAATTTTTCAAATTTGCTCATTTAGAACAAACAATTTTAAGGAGTGACTGTTTATGACTGATATGATATATGAAGTATTACCTGTAGTATTAATGGGCGAACTCATTTTAGGACTGGTTGGATTTTTTAGAAAAGAGAAAGTTCAAAAGACTTACAAAAAAATCTTTTCAAAATTTCTTGCACTGCTCTTTGTATGCAGTATCGGTGGAGGTACTGTTCTGATAGCTACATTCAAATTGAAATTTGTTATAGTCGGTTTTTGTTTTCTGACAGGTGGTTACAAAATATTTTCCGTTGCCAAAAACAGAGGTTCTGATATTTTTTGGGGTAAGCTGTTATTTGAAATGCTGTGTTCAGGTTCCAACAGTATCACAACAATTTTTTTCCTGTTCACTCCATTTTTATGGACGGTAAACTTCTATACCCTATTCACTTCAGGAAATATATATACATGAAAAGAGGTAACTTTTTAAGATACAGAAAGGAGAGGCATGAGAAATGAGTTTATTTAGAAATATCAATCAAAATTTTTTTGAAATGTATTTCAGGCAAGAGCTGGCACTTGGCAATCAGTACGATTATTACATAGCAATGTACGGCTGGACCGAAGAAATTGAGACAAATTTAAGAATAAAAAAAGTAGAAGTTTCCGATTATCACCGTACAGCTTATCAGTGGATGACTAAGCATATAACCGTACCTATGTTTGGAACACTGCTCAGACAAAGCAGTCTTGATTCATTTCCGGAGGTAATTTACAATCTCTGTTATGAACACTTGAAAACTGTTCTCAAGAAGCACTATGATGAAAAGCTGAAGAAATTAGTCGAAGATATGGTTTACCGCCCGAAAACTCATTTGAAATACAAGTTTTCGTGGAATGAAGCACAGAAAAATGCATTGAACAATATTTACCGTAATACAGATGTTACCAAAACGATTGCCACACTGCTTATTCTGGCACAGACAGACAGAATTATTTATCCGACAAAGAGATATAACATCAAGAGTGATTGTAACTATGTAAGAGTATACAACAGAAGTGTAATTGATGAAAATTTTGATGTTTTGCTGAACGGTTCAGAAGAAATCAATATGTTACAGATTTCATGTCCGTCACTGATAGAAAAATATGCAGATGTTTTTAAACAAACCAACAAAAAAGCATTGATAAATGCTTTGCTGTCGGAAAAAAAGCCAAAATTGAACATGGTGTTTCTTGACCCGGAGTGTGACTACGCTTTAGAACTGACGAAAACATTCATGTACGGCAACAGCTTTGCCAACGAAAAAAAGGTTATTTACAACAGTATTGAGTTTGCTCTGAAACTGAAAGCGGAATTTCCGTATCAGGTATGTGTCAAAACCGTTTCCGTGCCGATAGCTTACAGTGTTCTGCAAACGAAGAAGCCGAAAATTTCTTATCTGAAGATAGACATCTACAATGCTGTTTTCTCTTCACACGAGAGATGTTCTATTTTATTTGACAATAGGGAAAACAAAGAATTTTACAATATGTATGCACAGGAATTTCACTCTATTTTTTATCACCCATTGACAAGAACATTATAAGTTTTTGTTTTTATCGGTGATTTCTTTCCCGAACACTTGAATAAGGATTCGGGAAAGAAATTCCTGTATAGCAAGCTCTTGAAAAAGAAGAACTTCTATTGTATACTAGATATATATATTTAAGGAGATAAGTTTATGAATATCAGTGAAAATATTAAATGGATAATGGACAGTACGAAAAAATGGCAGTTATATACCAACAAATCTTATAAAGCAAAAATACAGCTTGCCAGTTCCTCTCAGATATATAATGTACCAGACAAAGCAGGAGTAGTTTATAATTGTCTGGAAGATTCCTACGAAAAAGTTGGAGACAAAGGCTATGTGGTAACAGGTCTCGCAGGCGAGATGTGGCCGATAGGCGAAAGTGCTGTAAAAAAATATAATGTAAATCCATCGTCTGTTACATTAGAACCTAAAGAGGTGGATACAGTAGAAACCGACACTGTGTATGCAGGTATAAGGATACCGCTTGATACGAAATTTACACTTGAGGTAGATTACGGCGAAAAAGCTATATTGAAAGGAAACAGAGAAAGTATAAGTCACGGTCAGGGAGATTATGTGCTTGTAGCGACAAGACTGATAGATAGTAAATATCAGCCGAATTTTGAAGATTACGGAAGGATTGTCAATGGAGAAATATTTAATAAACTGTACAAGGCATTTGAAGGATAAGTCGATATATTGACATAGAAAAGCAGGAAAAAATCTGAACACAGTAAGGAGAAACAGGGTATGGAAATAACAATTACAAGAAAAATTGAAACTGCTATGGACAACCTGAAAGAAGAATTCAGGTCTTTTCATTGCATTGACGAATTCAAATACAAACTGGAAGAGTTATATAAATCATGGAACAAATCTAGCAAACCAAGTATATTGAAAGAACTCTATTATTTATTTGACGATTGCCAAATAGAATACAAGCCCCGAATGAGTTATGAGTATTATAAAAATTTAGTATATCATTCAGATATTCCCACATTTTCGCAACTGGAAGATAAACTACTGTTCAAGGTATATTTGTTGTATAAAGAATATCCCTCTCCCGAAGACTATATGAAGCGTATGGTTGACAGACTTTGTTCAGATAAAGATGGCTGGAATAATGATACCTTGCGTATCAGAATTCTGAAACAGTTCATAAAATACGGAAATTATCTCTCCGATGCAGGTTTCGGCGGAAAAATGGAAATCATTAAATTTGTAAAACATAAAGTAGCTCATATCGTTTCAGAAAATGAAGAAAAAACGGAGTTGTCGGAGGCAGAAATTCTGACATATCTTGATGATACCGTATTCGAGTTACTGAAAACAGCCACAAAACCGCAAAAAAAGCCGAACGGTAAATTCGGATTGTTGAAATTGGTTAATGATTTGGCAATCGGACAATTCTATACGAATGGGAAAACCAAAAAAAGTCTGTATTTGTTTGCTATGGTTTATGGAATGACCTACGCTTTGCATGACACACAAAATGATGATAGTGCGGATGTTTGTGCAGATATTTTCAAGACGGATATAGAAACAAATCTGTTTCGTGATTATTATACCAATAATCTTATCCGATTTATTTCCAAGGCATATACAGGAAATCTATGTGAATATGAACTTGACCCATCGGGACAGGGAATTAATTATAAAAATTTTGCCGAAATGATATATCTGTATTATATTGCCAAAGATTGTAGCAGACAGGATAAAATCAGGTTATCGGAACAAATGATTAAAAAAGTGAGTAAAAAGCAGTTCAAAAAGGGGCATATCGACACAAAAAAAGCGGGTGGAACAGCTCATTACAGGGAGTTATTTCAAAAGGCAGACAGCAAAAAGCTGTTCAGCGAAGACATATTCAGTCTTGACGAAGAACAATTTGAAGATTTCATCTGTAACAATTATAATTGCGATACCTATAAAAAAAGCTATATCAAACTGGACGGAAGGGTAATAGATTTGATAACCCCTCAAATACAGATGGAAACAAAACAGGAATCCGCTTTCAAAGCATACAAGTCTATTATCAAGAAATTAACGGAAATCGATGAGATTATCCTTGAACAGTGCAACTATGGTCTTTGGTTTACTGATGTTGCTATGTTCAGCAAAAAGGGATATAATATCAGCAACTCGTGGGAAAATGTTTCTCAGGAAGAATTTAACCAGTTCGTCACTTTTCTTCAGCAAATGAACAGATTTATGGGGCATACTGTTAAAGAAACAATCGGTAGCAACAACCACAATGAAGAGTGGAAAAAACTTTCTAAGACAAAGACCAAAGCCTTATATATTTCTTCAGCAGAAAAAGTTACCCGTACTTCGATGATAGTTGCGTATTATTATTACTTTAATGCCCGTCATACCAGAGAAAAAAACTGGAAGAACTTTGCCGAACTGTTTGAGAAATTCAAAGAAGGAATTGACAAAAAATTAGAAGAAGCCTATTATCAGAAATTCAGTAAAAGAAATATTTTTGATGTACTGGTTGCTTTTTCTTCATATGCCTATATTAATCTCTGAGAATTTATCAAAATTTTCAGAGGTGAATTTTTCGGAAATTTTTATCTGTTAAAAGGCTTTGTCCCTTGACCCTAAAATGTTTAATTGTATAACTGATAGTCTGGTAATCAATCCAAATGCCGTAAACTTTGAAAGTTTTTATTCATTTTTTGAGGGAAAAATAAGCAGGAGTTTAACTTAACGGACAAGAAGTTTTCCATCTCTATCGGCAACAGTATGAATTGCCTTTCAGCCGTAGGCTGAATATTATCAACTATAATCCTAGATTTATGTTATTCTTCAGAATAAAGGTGATATAAGTGATATAAAAGATTTGTCTGTCAGAAAATGGACTTATCCTTGCTGTCAGACAAATCACGACCGAAATTGAAATGCCACCGTAAACATATTCTAAGCAAAGCATCGGTGATGGGAATATGTCACAGTATGGTATATGATTGTCGGTAAAGAAATGAGATGATATATAATGGTAAAAAAATTAAGTCAGACGGGTCTGTATTATATAGACAGCAACACTGAAAATCAAGATGTTGTCCGTCATGCCCGAAACAAGCAATTCTGTGTGATTTCTTTGGCCGATGGTGTTTCGGGGTGCAAGGAAGCTAAAAGCGGTGCAGAAATCGCCAGTGGAGCCATTACCAATCTGTTGTTGAAAAAAGGAGATTATTTTTTGGAATTTGAGCAGGAACAAGTTGCCCAATTGGTTCTTTCGCATATTCTTTTTGAACTGAAAAAATGTGCAGAAAATACTGCTGAAAATATCGAAGAATATTCCAGTACAGTTGCCAGCGTTCTGATAGACAAGAAGAGAAACCGAATGTTGTGTTTCAATCTTGGCGATGGTATGATTATGGCAAGTGGCAGAGGGAAATGCCGTATTTTGTCTATGCCGGCAGAAAGTAAAAATGGTTATGTTACCACAACCATAAATGCCTATAAAATGGTATCTGTTCGGATGTTTGATATAGAATTTGTAGATTCTGTTGTCATTTGTTCTAACGGTGCATGGAAACAAATGTTCAATAAAAGCAGAATGAAACCTGAAATTTTCAATTTGCTTGTCAATAACGAATATGACAGGCTGAAAACATTTTTTACCGGCAAAAAATGTTCTGACGATTGTAGTTTTATTTCTTTGAATATCAGACAAATTGAAAGGAGAAAAAGAATCTCATGAAAAAGCGTCAATATCTAAAAAAATCCATTCTCCTTTATGGAAAGAGTAATGGAGAAATATTTTCAAGGAGATTCATTATCGTCAACAAGCTGAACAAAGGAGAAGGAGCTTTTTCTGTATGCTATGAGGCTTATTATGAAGAGGGTGGCAGCAGAGGCATTTTAAAAGAGTTTTACCCTTTGGTAAACTATGCTCTGGAAAGAATGGAAAACGGACAATTAATACATTCAGCGGAGTTTGGCGATATGCTGGAAGCGTTTAAAAAAGCTAAAGAAGAGTATATCGAACCATACAAAATGCTTATGGAAACAAAACGCAACGGACAAAATGAAGATTTGGCTACTTTTATTCCGTCATTTGAAATATACTATGGCTGTGATGAAAACAGTTCAGACACAAGTACTGTCTATATATGGACCCCTGATTCTAAAGTAGAAACTTTTGATAAGATTTGTCATGAAATTCACAAACATCCCCAAAATAATCCTGAACATAAACTACTGACTGTGCTGACAGCGATTGAATCTCTGACTAAATGTATCTGTGCATTACATATGGCAGAGATGGTACATTGCGATATCAATCCCTGTAATTTTGGCTTTATCCATCGTGGAAACGAAACTCTGACACAAACCTTATCGTTGTTCGATATCAATTCGATATGTTCCGTCTATGGCAAATCAAGAGAGTTAGGTACAGAGGGATATATTGAGCCTGAAGCAGGATATAAAACGGTCAGCAACAAGACGGATATCTATTCTATCGGGGCTACTCTGTTTCATGCGATTATTGTCACCAACGAAACCGAAAAGAACGGCTTTCTTTACAACAGTGATTATTATGACAGACTGCATGAAATGGTTGATGAATCCAGACTGATTAAAGCATCAGAAGCAAATTCCCATCCCAGACTGAGAAATATCCTTACCAGAATACTGAGGAAGTGTCTTTGTGAAAGAATATACCGCTATACTAATTGTGAAGAATTGCAAAATGATTTGGAAAAAGCACTTTACTATGTGTTACCTTCTGATATTGCCCGAAAAAATCTTTCCAAAGAAAAATGGATTCTGGCCGATGCAGAAAAATCTCTGGATACCAATAAAGAAAAAAATTCCTTTTTGGCTATTCAGTACCATTTATATGAATATCCACTATATCAGTACAGTTCTGATGAGGAAGAAAACATCAATGTTCTGATTATAGGTTTTGGAAATTACGGGCAGAAATTTTCAGATGCCTGTCTACAAAACGGACAGATGAGAAACAAGAAATTACAGATTACAGTTATATCTGATGATGAAACGGACAAAGAGATTTATTTATCAGAAAGACCGCAACTGGCAGACTTTTTCAATATAGACGGTTCTTTGCAGGGAAATAGTAATACCTACGGCGATATTATATTTATGACCGCAGAATTGGAGTACAACAATTTTGTGGTCAATTCAAATGTTATACAGAAGATTATCCAACAACAATATAATAACAAACCTCTGCACTATATCTTTATTGCACTTGAAGAAGATAATTTGAATCTGGCTATGGCAAAGGTCTGTCAGAAAGCAACGAAAGTATTGAAGACAGATTGTGCTATCAATTATGTCTGCAAAAATATTCAGGATTCTGATAAATCCGTTTCTGCTCTTTACCCTGTATATGTCAATCGGAATATCCGAAAATCTGCCTTTTATCCCGAAATTGAAAGAATGGCATTCAATACTCATCTGGTATGGGAAAAAAATCTCAATGTGGATTACAAAGAGATAAAAGCCGATTTCCAAAAAGCATATTGCTATGACTCGTGTGTTTCCAATGTATTATCATTGAAATATAAACTTTACAGTATAGGCATTGATTTAAGCACCGTCAGTTTTGAGGAGGCTGCCCGTCAGGTTAAAGACATTATTACCAATACAGCTAATTTATCCGTCAAAAATGAACTTATCTGGATTGAACATCGCCGATGGGTTACTGAAAAACTCTGTCTTGGCTGGCAGAGTATACAGAATCTTGAAGACTGTGCTTACGGAATGACAAGGGACGAACGGCATAAAAAACATATCTGTATTCTGAAAAGCAGACCTGACCAAAAACTAGCTGAAGAATATACTGTCAATAATTATGAAAAATGGGACACCGCTTCAAACAAAGAACTTTTGGCATTAGATGATTTAGACCGTATGTCTGTTGAGCTACACCGTATGTATAAGCGTAAAACAGAAACAGTTCGGATACAGAACTTATTATCAGGAAATATTATTTTCGGTATTCGTACTCTTATAGAAGGTCATAAAGAGGCAATGATTACTTTTCAAGAGTGGTTCACTTGTATAAAGGAAATCGCCAATAGAGATGAAACCTCTTTAAAAGAGAGAAAAAAAGAAAAAGTTTATTTATACAAAGGTTTAAAGCAATCATTTCTGAGCAGTCTCAAGTCTTTGCCGAAAGATAGCCAAGAAGCTGTTGAGAAACAGGTTAAAGCATTTGAAACCATTTTCTATCCTGTTTTGGCAAGTATGGAGTATCAAATCTGGAAACAAAACGATGTGGAATTTATCAATCATATTCCTTTTATTCTGACTTACAGCGAAAATTCCTATCTGGTTATTCCCTATGCAAGTGTGGGAAAAAATGAGATTTTTGGTAATGTCGCTGTGGCAACTGTGATAAATCCTAAAAAAATTCTGTACATTGTCTTATTCGAACAAAAGCAGGATATCAGCAAATTTCTGGAGTCACTTTCAGGCGTGATTACCTATATGAATAAGAAAAAATTCAGAACGGTTGTGGATTTCGTTCTGATTTATACTGAAGCATTAAAAAACATTGTCATTGAAAATCTGGAGAATGAAATTAAAGAAACAGGAAAGGGACGGATTCGCTTAGTAAATTTTATGGCGGTCAGTCAGATAGCAGATGTTCCGACAAAATTAATTACTTATCTCAAACAACGCCGCATAGGAAAAAATTTCTTTGCTATGGAAAAAAACAGGACAAGTCTTTCTTATATGTTACAAATAACACCAGCGTACAATGAATTTTCCAGCTACCGCTTTACTTCCCATACGATGAAATTTGAAGATTTATTCAACTGTGATATGCTTAACTATATTATCAAATTTCCAAGTATTACAGTATCGGATATGATGGCACTCCAATGTTCTGCCAGTGAAAGCAGTAATAATCCTGAATTTTTTCAGGATTATAAAAAACTCTGGAGAAAATATCAGAATAAGAACTCTGTCTGGAAAGCTCTATGCGATACACTTAAAAGATATGCTTCAACAAATGACATCATCGCTTCGTTCAGCAGGGTAGCAAGGAGAAAAGATACACAGGCACAGACCTATTCCTATATTCTGCCTGTTTCATGTAACAGAAGCGTGAATAAAATTCTGTCATTTCTGAAAAAAAATAAAATTTTGGAAAATGAAAGCTGTATGGAAACCTATACGACAGATTCCTGTAAAATCACCATAGTCGACTGTTACCATTATCGTGAGGAATATGATAAATTATTTTCCAATGTATATGCTTTGATGAACACAGATGACATCACGGCTTATGCTAATACTATTGAACATACGGTCATTATTGCCTTTGATAATCTTGTTGTTTCGCAGGTAAAATTCAATGAAAGCCAAAAAACAGACCTTATAGAACTGATGACATTTTTTAAAGAAATGCAATATATTATTAATTTTATTTCTGTTTCGGAAGATACATTCAGCTTTACTTACGCCAGTAAAAAAATCAAAGAATTACTGACTACTTCCGGTAAAATGCTGGAAATCTATACTTATCATAAAGTAAAGGAACTTGGTCAATTCGATGATGTTGTTTGTAATTACGAAGTCAACTGGGAAGGTACAAAAGTGAAAAGTGAATTTGATTGTATCATCACTAAAAATTTCTCTTCCCTCTTTGTTGAATGTAAGGCATGTTCCCATATCCAACAGAATTATTACTACAAAATTGCTGAATTAAAAAATAAATTCGGTATCAATGCCACTGCTGTTCTGATTGCTGATACACAGGAAAAAAGTTTCTATGATACTGTTCCTGTCAATAGTATGCAATGCATACGCGGGGATAAGATGAATGTCGTGACCATCCGGAAACCTGAAGAAATTGAAAATATAGGTAATACATTGTTGCATATCATCAACAGAGAGTACGGTGTCAATAATGATTGAGTTGCTCATCATCAAACTATGACACTTAAAAGTTTTTTGTCCACTTTTTTCAAAAAAGTGAAAGACATAGCCTTTTTCGGCAGGAAAAATCGCTCATAGCAATTTTATTTTTGAGGGGACAACCTTTAACCTTATTGTAAATATTTTGTAAAGTTGTTGAATTTTTGGAAAAAGTAGGGTATAATAATCTCAAATTATTGATACGGAGGTTTTTTATCATGGAAATTAACAAAGATACTTTAATCGGCGATGTTCTCAAACAAGCACCTGCAGTAGCTCCTATTCTGATGTCTATGGGTATGCACTGCTTAGGCTGTCCTGCTTCCAGAGGCGAAAGCATTGGTGATGCCTGCAAAGCACATGGTGTTGATGTCAACGACATTCTTTCCAAAATCAGTGCAATAACTAAGAAATAATTTTTGCCTGCTGATATCGTGAGGGAATTTCCGGTGATTAGTGCTTTTGTGGTGCTAATCACTGTTTTTTTAAGGAGATGGGTGTTTTTATGCGAGAAAGTATTCTGAAACTGGATAATCGTCTGCAACTGTGTGGAAAATTTGTCAGGGAAAACAGTATACTTGCCGATGTCGGTACAGACCATGCGTATCTGCCGGTGTGGTTGTGTCAGAATAAGCGTATTGCTCAGGCGATTGCTGTGGATATCAACCCGTTACCGCTGGAAAGCGGTAAGAAAACGATTGTCCGATACGGTCTTGAAAATTGTATTGAAACACGCTTATCTGACGGACTTTCGGCTATAAGGAAAAATGAAATCAATGATATCGTTATCGCAGGTATGGGCGGAGAATTAATCGCTGAGATTATCCGTAAAACCGAATGGCTCAGAAATCCTGCCTATCATCTCATTTTACAGCCTATGACCAAAGCCGAACTGTTGAGAGATTATCTCTATCGCAATGGCTTTTCCATACAGGAAGAACAATGCACCTGTGCCGATAGAAAACTATATACCGTTATGAGTGTATATTATACAGGGCTTTTTTCTGAATTTACCGAAATTCAAAAGTATTATGGGGCAATCAATCCGAAACAATCTGCTTATAATTATGAATATCTCATCAAAACCGCAAATGCTCTTTTGAAAAAAGGAAAGGGAATGTTATCCGCTGACCCCGACAGTGTGGAAGGAAAACAACAAGTCCGTTTTGCCGAACAGATTTTTGCATATGCGGAAAAAGGAGGGATTTTATGACAACCGTAAAAGACATCTATGACTTTATTGACAGTTTTGCTCCGTTTACTTCTGCACTGGATTTTGATAATGTAGGAATTTTAGTCGGAGATAAAAATGCTGATGTCAGGAAAGTACTGCTGTCGCTTGATGTAACGGAAGAAGTTATTGGAGAAGCAGACCGTATTCAGGCACAACTGATTATCACTCATCACCCTGTGATTTTTCGTGCAATAAAATCATTGGAAAGTAACGCTCTGCCCTATATGCTGGCAAGAAAAAATCTGAATGTCATTTCAGCACACACTAATCTTGATTTATCACCTGACGGTGTTAATTTTCACCTTGCCCAAAAACTTGGTCTGGAAAATATTA
Source organism: uncultured Ruminococcus sp. (assembly GCA_902773265.1). Taxonomy (GTDB): domain Bacteria; phylum Bacillota; class Clostridia; order Oscillospirales; family Acutalibacteraceae; genus CAG-964. The sequence goes on along the minus strand of CACYDZ010000149.1, from coordinate 4,485 downwards.
CCGTAACCAAAGACGGTATAGCTGTCGGGGATATTGAAAATCCTTATCGGTGGGGAAATTTCAGTTCCAGACGCTTTGCGGAATTTGTCAAGAAACATCTTGACTGTAAAGGTGTCCGTTATACAGATATTCCCAACGATATCAAAAGAGTGGCTGTCGGAGGCGGTGCCTGCGGAGAATATATCTGTCTTGCCAAAGAACTCGGTGCGGACGCTTTCGTGACAGGAGAAATCAAACATAACTTTATTATAGAATCTCATGCGTTGCCACTGACTGTCGTTGACGCAGGACACTATAAAACAGAAGATGTTGTGATTAACCCTTTAAAAGAAAAACTGCAAAAAGCCTTTGATGAAGTTACTTTTGTCAAATCACAAACTTTTACAGACTATATCAACTATGTTTAAGGAGGTTTTCTTATGAACAACGGAAACGGCTTTTTTAACAACTCATCTTACAACAGCTATAGTAATACCTATACACAAGGTATCAGTTTTTCCGAATACATCGCTAAAACTTATTTATGGATGTTTTTAGGTCTCGGTATTACTTTCGGACTTTCATTTTTTATGACCTTGAAATCTGCATCCGTAGTGGATTTTATTGCTGATAACTTTGAACTTTATATGGGCGGTGTGATTGCCAGTCTTATATTTGTGGTTATTATAGGATTTCTGGTCTACAAACTTCCCCCTCTGGCAGCCAAAATTATTTTTATTCTCTATTCTGCTGATATGGGAATAATTTTAACCCCTACTTTGCTTCTGTATGAATTTGGCAGTGTGATTGGCGTATTTGCCGCTACCGCAGGTATCTATCTTGTACTTGCTCTTATCGGTCTGACTACTCAAAGGGATATGTCAAAATTAGGGTCAGTTCTCGGGATAAGTCTTTTCGGCATTCTGATTTATTCCCTGATTTCCTACTTCTTTATCCGCACTCCTTTCAATGACCTGATTATTAACATTGTTGTTATCGTGATTTTTATGGGATTTACCATATTCGACAACTTCAAAATCAGAAAAGAATTTCAAAGATTACAATATGCTGATACACAACTTCTGGAAAAAGCCAGTATTCTGAGTGCTTTATCACTCTATATGGATTATGTCAACCTCTTTATCCGTATTCTGGCAATATTCGGCAAAAGAAGAGATTAATTCGTATAGTAGTATAAATATAAAAAATATTAAAGGATATATTGAAATAATATAATGCTTTTGTGATAATATACCAGAAAATGAAGAGATTCGATAGTTGCAAGGACTGAAAAATATAAGATAAAATCATCTGATTTTTACTTTTCTTTGCTATTGTATTTTTGCCAACAATCAAAAAATCTGTACAACCATGCCAATTATCTTATCTGTCAGGAATTTACCCAAAATCAAAAATTGATAAAATACAAAGATTTAGACAAGATGCTGAAAGCAGATGAAGAATATCCTGATTATCAGAATATGCCGACAGTAAAATCTGCACAACAAATTTTACGATTGCTTGATAAAAATTGGAAAGCGTTTATGGTGAGTATTAAAGATTGGAGCAAACATAAGGAAAAATATAGAGGAAAACCCAGATTGCCGAAATATCGTAAAAAGGACAGCCATTATATTTTGATTTTGACAAATCAGAACTGTAAACTGAGAGAGGTAAAAATATATTTTTCGAAAGTATTTCAAGGCTTTACAATTACGCCCAAATTTACGGAGAAAGAAAATTTTGTATCTTTTCAGCAAGTCAAACTGATACCGCATAAAGACAGGTCTGCATAAAACAAGACGATACATTATCAATTATTGTGTAAAAACCGATATTCATACGATTGTCATAGGCAAAAACAAAGAGTGGAAACAAAACAGCAGACTTTCCAAAAAAGTAAATCAGAACTTTGTTCAGATACCTTTTGCAAGGTTAATTGAAATGATACAGTACGAAAGGAATAGCAGTCATATTGACCGAAGAAAGCTATACGAGCGGTACAAGTTTCATTGACAGTGAAGAACCTGTAAAAGAAAATTACAACAAAGCAAGAAGAATACATAGAGGATTGTTTGTATCGGCAAGAGGAATAAAAATCAATGCCGATTTAAACGGAGCATATCAGATTTTAAGAAAAGTAGTCCCAATCAAATGGGATAGAGGGTGCGTGTTACACCCATTTGTAATAAATGTAGCTTAAACTACATTGAACAATAAAGAAAAACATTTTGTAATAAAATTTTGAATGTATTTTTATATCTTGAATGTTTTTCACAATATAGCGTACACAATGAAAAGTTTTTGTCAACTTTTAAAAAAAAAGTTAGCAGGATTTTAAAGGGTTGGGAACACAGACACTGTGCGGCAACCCTTTAACGGATAAATATTCCAAAAAAAATTTGCATCAGCAAATTTTTACAGAAGCGTTCCAATCAAACAGACAAAATTCCTTTTCAGACCTTTAAGGTCTGAAAGGGAATTTTGCTATTTGGGAAATGGAGGGAACAACCAATCTCGCAAAAAGTCAATATCGTCAACTGCGTTCTGTTATTCCGAAAGCAGTAGGAATTTTACCTTGAAGAATTATGTCAAAATCTGCTTACGCAGATTTTGGATTTTTCTGGAGAGTTTAAGGGCGTTGCCCTTAAAAATCCCGCAAGGGGTTTCACCCCTTGACCCCACGAACTTTTTGAAAAAAGTTCGACAAAAACTTTCAGTTGTCACAGCTGACACTTAGTGGAGTATTCCGGACGAAGTGAACCTTAAAACTTTTTTTCAAAAAACAGATGGCTACTGATTTACAAAATGGAGAAAACTTGCTATACTGAAAAAATCAAAGAGGAGTGGGACAGCGTGAAAAAAATCATGATAGCAGGTACGCACAGTGGTTGCGGAAAGACAACCGTCACCTGTGCATTATTGCAGACATTAGTGGGCAGAAATTTATCAGTACAATCTTTCAAATGCGGCTGTGACTATATCGACCCTATTTTTCATAGCCGTATTATCGGCGTAAAAAGTCACAATCTGGATAATTTCTTCTGCGACAAAAAAACAATCCACTATCTTTTTCATACGGATTGTGATTATGGGATTATTGAAGGTGTTATGGGTTTCTACGATGGCATAGGAGAAAATTTTTCAGCTTTTACACTGGCTGTACAAACAGATACGCCTGTTATTCTGGTAATTGACTGTAAGGGAATGAGTATGTCTGTCGGAGCAATCATGAAAGGGTTTCTGGCATTTCGGCGGTATAACAATATTGTAGGATTTATTTTTAATCGTCTGTCGGAAAGTCTGGTTAGTCAGGCAAAGAAATTATGTCAGGAAATGAACACGGAATATTTCGGTTATTTGCCCTACGACAAGGATATTCTGCTGGAAAGCCGTCATTTAGGACTTTCTACAGATTTGGACAGAACCGCCTTAAAAAAGAAAATGAATTATCTTTCCATGATTGCCGAAAAACATCTGGATATAGATAAGATTTTACAATACAGTACTAAAATTGTCTGCCCATTGTCAGTTACCCATTGTCAACTACCCGTTGAGAATTTTTCATTACGAATTGCGGTCAGTGATGATGAAGCATTTTGTTTTTTGTATCAGGACAATGTAGATTTTCTGGAAAGGTGCGGTTGTGAGGTTGTGAGATTTTCACCGCTTCACGACAACGGACTTCCTGAAAATATCGATGGTCTGATACTGACAGGCGGATATCCTGAACTGTATGCCGAACGGCTTGCTGAAAATACTGCTATGCTGGATAGTATCAGAAAAAAAATTCTTGAGGATAAAATTCCGGCTATCGCCGAATGTGGAGGGTTTATGTATCTGCATGAATTTCTGCAATCCGACAAAGGAGAATATTATCCGATGGTTGGTATTATCGCCGGAAAGTGTTATCAGACAAAAAAACTACAGAATTTTGGTTACGCAAAACTCTATGCCAAAAAAGATAATCTGTTGTGTAAAAAAGGGGATTATCTCAAAGTTCACGAATTTCACTACTGGAACAGTACCAATATTGGTAATGATTTTCTGGCGGTGAAAGTCAGCAATCAGAAAGAATATGCCTGTATTCATGCTGATGATAATTTATATGCAGGTTATCCTCACTTGTATTTTTACGGCAATCAAGACGCTATGCAAAATTTTCTGAAACGGTGTGAGATTTATCGAAATGGAAAGAATACAACACATTCAACCCTCTGACAGTTCCGCTTTAAAAAAAGCTGAAGAAAAATGGAAAACAATTGCTAAACCACTCTACAGTCTGGGGTTACTGGAAACTTCTGTCAATAAGATTGCGGGGATTGTGGGTAATGAAAATTTCAGATTAGAGAAACGCATAGCCGTAGTGATGTGTGCAGACAACGGCGTTGTGGACGAAAACATTTCCCAAAGTGACAGTACAGTGACAAGTGCTGTTGCCAAAGCTATCAGTCTGGGAAATTCCAACATCAATCTGCTGGCAAAAACTTTCGGCTGTGATGTTCT
>CACYDZ010000148.1 GCA_902773265.1 uncultured Ruminococcus sp. | reverse complement strand
GGAGGAATTTTTTATGTCAGTAAAAGTTGCAATCAACGGCTTCGGTCGTATCGGTCGTCTTGCTTTCAGACAGATGTTTGATGCAGAAGGCTATGAAGTAGTCGCTATCAACGATTTAACAGACCCCAAAATGCTTGCTAACCTGCTCAAGTATGATACTGCTCAGGGCGGTTACTGCGGAGCTATCGGTCAGGGACTGCACACCGTAGAGGCCGGAGAAAACTCCATCATCGTTGACGGTAAAGAAATCACTATCTATGCTAAACCTAACGCTGCTGAACTTCCTTGGGGCGAACTTGGTGTTGATGTTGTTCTTGAGTGTACAGGCTTCTATACCTCAAAGGCTAAAAGTCAGGCTCATATTGACGCCGGTGCTAAAAAGGTTGTTATCTCCGCTCCCGCAGGCAAAGACCTCAAAACTATCGTATTCAGCGTAAACGAAAATACCCTTACTGCTGAAGATACTATCATCTCTGCTGCTTCCTGTACAACCAACTGCCTTGCACCTATGGCTGATACCCTCAACAAATATGCTGAAATCCAGAGTGGTATCATGTCCACAATCCACGCTTACACAGGCGACCAGATGATTCTGGACGGTCCTCACAGAAAAGGTGACCTCAGAAGAGCAAGAGCTGGTGCGGCTAATATCGTTCCTAACTCAACAGGTGCTGCTAAAGCTATCGGTCTGGTTATCCCTGAACTGAACGGCAAACTTATCGGTTCTGCACAGAGAGTTCCCGTTCCTACTGGTTCAACCACAATCCTTACTGCTGTTGTCAAGGGTGATGATGTTACTGTTGACGGTATCAACGCTGCTATGAAAGCTGCTGCTTCTGATTCATTCGGTTACAACGAAGACCCTATCGTTTCTTCTGATGTTATCGGCATGAGATATGGTTCATTGTTCGATGCTACTCAGACAATGGTTTGTAAGATTGCCGACGGACTGTATGAAGTTCAGGTTGTTGCATGGTATGACAACGAAAACAGTTACACAAGCCAGATGGTAAGAACTATCAAATATTTTGCTGAACTGTAATTGTCAATAAAAATTATTCTGTCGCATACACTCTTTTGAGGGTATGCGACTTTTTTCGGCATAACAGAGAAACAACCTATCGTTGTGACAATTAAAATTTTTGTTCGCTTTTTTCAAAAAGTGAAAGGCATAGCTTTTTTGTTGGGGGAAAATCGCCCATAGCGATTTTGGAGCGGTGCTCTCCTATCATTAGTAATTATCCAGAAAAGAATATTCCTTACCGTTAGACTTATAGCGGATAAATGTATCAAGAGATAAAGTATGAATACTGTTGAAAATATTCTTGTCTATATTGGGATTATTCTTTTTCAGCGTAGCGATTAACTGTTTGATTTCTTCTCTTTTAGAATCATGAACACTGTTTTTTTCTGTCATACGGCAGGCACATTCAATAAATTCCAAATGGTTATAGTTTTTCCACGAAATAATATCTTTTTCATGAATACGATAAAGTGGTCGGATAAGTTCCATACCCGCAAAATTAGTACTGTGCAGTTTTGGAGGCATACTTTGAAGCTGAGCTCCGTAAAATATGCTCAGAAGAAGTGTTTCAATCACATCGTCAAAGTGATGACCAAGTGCAATTTTATTACAGCCCAGTTCACGGGCTTTCTGATACAGATGACCTCTCCTCATTCTTGCACAGAGATAACATGGACTTTTACAGGTTTTATCGGTAACGGAAAAAATATCTGTTGCAAACACTTTTACAGGAATATGCAACAGTTCGGCATTATCCAGAATACGCTGATAATTTTCAGGATTGTAGCCTGGATTCATAACAATGTATTCCGCTTCAAAAGGAACATCGCTGACCTTATGAAGTTGTTGTATGAGCTTGGCCATAAGCATAGAATCCTTTCCGCCTGAAATACATACGCCTATTTTATCACCAGTATTAATCAGTTGATATTCTTTAAGAGCGACGATAAAGGGATTCCATAGTTCTTTACGATATTTTTTGATGATACTGCGTTCGATTAATTCATGTGGCTGTAATACTCTGCCCATAAAAATTGCACTCCTTACAGAAAAAACTCCCTTACTGAAAAATCTTTTCTGGTAAGAGAGCCATTTTTTTGGTCAAGGGCTTTGCCCTTAACAATCCCGGCAGGGGCATTTTCCCTGTCCCCACAAACTTTTTGAAAAAAATTTGACAAAAAGTTTCAAAGTTCATTTTGTTCGGGGAATTTTTATATACGATAATTATTTAATTTCACAAATCCAACCATCAGGAGCATCAATCGTACCCATTTGAATACCTGTAAGGGTATCGTAAAGTTGTTTGGTAATATTGCCCATCTTTTCCATACCGCTGGGGAAACAGATTTCCTTACCATGGTCAACAATCTTTCCGACAGGGGAAAGTACTGCGGCTGTACCGCAAAGACAACATTCTGCAAAATCCTTGAGTTCATCAAGATAAACTTCTCTTTGTTCTACTTCCAGACCGAGATAGTGTTCTGCGACATACATTAATGAACGGCGGGTAATTGATGGCAATATACTGTTTGATTTAGGCGTAATGACTTTATTATCTTTGGTGATGAACAGGAAATTCGCACCGCCTGTTTCTTCTACTTTTGTACGGCTTGCAGGGTCAAGGTAAAGATTTTCGTCATAGCCTTCTTTGTGTGCAGTAACAATAGCGTGTAAACTCATCGCATAATTCAGACCTGCTTTGACATTACCTGTTCCATGCGGTGCGGCACGGTCAAAATCGCTGACTTTAATGGTAATAGGTTTTGCACCGCCTTTGAAATAAGGTCCGACAGGAGTTGTAAATATTCTGAACTGATATTCCCCTGCGGGTTTTACACCGATAACAGGGTCAATACCAAACATATACGGTCTGATGTAGAGTGTTGCTCCTGAACCGTAAGGCGGAACATAGGCTTCATTGGCTTTTACGGTCTTGATAATTGCCTCAACGAATTTGTCTATGGGATACTGTGGCATTTCCAGTCTTGCACAAGTATCGAACATTCTCTTTGCATTAAGGTCAGGACGGAAACAAACTGTTCTTCCATCAACAGTTGTGTAGGCTTTCAGTCCCTCAAAACAAGTCTGAGCATACTGTAATACACAAGCACATTCACTCATGGTAATCTTATCGTCTTCTATCAGTTCTCCGTCACTCCACTGACCGTCTTTGAATGTTGCCACAAATCTTTTATCGGTCTTTCTGTAACCAAATCCCAGATTAGCCCAGTCGATATCCTTTTTTTCCATTTTTATTCATTTCTCCTTTGTATTTTTATTTCGCATTACTTTTGCCTTGTGATATGTATCGCTACACATCGACACCACTTATCATTATACACTGTTTTTTTATCGATTTCCATAGTTTATATAAATTTTTTCAAAAGGACAGTCAAAAAATTTTTTAATCGTTTGGATAATCTTTATCAGGAATTTCATAATAACTTATCTAAAAGCGGTATTTTTTTGATAGCAAGTGTAATTAACACACTTACCATCAAAGTCAGTAAACAAAACAGTAAAATTGC
>CACYDZ010000147.1 GCA_902773265.1 uncultured Ruminococcus sp. | reverse complement strand
TAAAGGGCTGCCGCCCTTTAAAATCCTGCCCAAAGGCTCCGCCTTTGGAATCCGCCACTTTTTGAAAAAAGTGGACAAAAACTTTTCATTGTCACCGCCATACTTTCGATGACCAGACCGAACGAAGTAAGCTTTATCAGGGAGAAACTTCCTGACAGGCAACCCTTTAACAAAGGTATAAAGTTTCTGAAAAAATCATATACATAAGGAAAACGGCAAAGTGATTTCTGGAGGTTGTATCATGAAAAAGATGGATAAAGACGGCATCATAAATCTTTTTGCCAGTGTATTGGGAGGAATACTTTGCATTGTGGGGATAGTGTGTACAATAGTAAGGGTCAGACAAGTTGATACAGGACTGTCTTTTGAATTGATGGCAAGTTCCTTGTCTATGCCACAAGGTGCTGTCAGTGCGGAAACGGTTGTGGAAAACAAAAAGATTGTCAGTACTGACAATCTTCCTACTAATCCAACCGACAATGCTAAAACACAGAACTCTACTCCACCAAGTGATTATCAGGAGGAGAATACCATTACCGATGATGAAAGTAATTACAGCGGAGAAAAATATCCTGTTATTGAACAACATTTCGGCAAAGAAGAAAATGATTACGACAATTTTTCAGTGAAAAATACGACAGATTATGATATTGACTATGAATATTTTCTATCCAATGACTTAGGATTTCATATAGAGAAGAATAATGAAGTTCAGGTGCTGATTTTCCATACTCATACCACAGAATCCTATCTGATAAATGATAATGGGTATTATTTTACGGATTATTCTTTCCGAAGTGAAGACCCGAACAGAAATATGGTAGCTGTGGGAGAAGAAATTATCAAATCACTGAAAAAGAACGGCATTTCTGCCGTACACGCAACAGAAATTCATGACAGAACTTATACAGGGTCGTATGACAGAAGTGAACAGACTATCTATAAATATCTTGAACAATATCCGAATATCAAAGTTATTCTGGACATTCACCGTGATGCCGTAGGTTACGATGATGAAAGAGGAAAATATAAGACAGCGTTTACCTATAACGGAAAAAAAGCGGCACAGATTATGATTATGAGTGGCTATGACCCTGACAACGAATATGGTTTAGGACACTGGAAAGAAAATCTGACTTTCGCCTTACAGCTTCAGCATAAAGCCGAAGAACTATATCCGGGCATGACAAGACCATTATATTTTGGTGACTTTGCGTATAATATGTTTATTAACAACGGGTCTTTGCTGATAGAAGTAGGAACAGAGAGCAATACATTATCCGAAGCTAAATACACGGGGTCATTACTTGGTAATGTACTTTCCGAAGTTTTGCGTGGTAAGGGCAAAGTAACAGTTTAGAAAATGATAAGAATTTGTAAAATTTGTGTGAGAGTATAGACAAATTCAAAATGACGAATATAATAAAAACTGAAAACTAAAAAAACGGAGAGCTTGTAATGAAAAAGACGGTAAAACAATTTGGAATTTATCTATTGATGGCACTATGGTTGATATCTATGGCAACTGTAAGTGTATCCGCAGCTCCTGAAGATTATCTGAATGATATTGTTGACGGTATCAGCAGTGCAGTAGAGCGTTACTGGAACTCCACCGAACCTCCTGCCGAATTTCCTTCCGAAGTGACAACAGATACCGCTACACAACCTTTTCTTCCCACAGAAAGCTACAATATCTATCCTTTTGATGACAATAATGATAATAATTTTTATACAGAAGAACCTACGGAGGTACCTACTGAAACACCTACTGAAGAAATAACTGAAGAAATAACTGAAGAAACAACATTTCATTTTTATGATGAACCTGACGAAAACTATTATGACTACACTTATGTACCTCCCACTGAAGAAATAACTGAAGCCTATGAACCTGAAATTCTTACAGAAACCCATACTGACCCACCATTTCTGGAGCGTTTTGCGATTACCGATGATGGCGAAGGAAATGTATTTATTGCTTTAGGGTTATGGTTGTCAATACTTTCAGGGATTATCATTGTCTTTGCGGTACTGATAGCTACTCACCGACGCAAAAAAGGAAAATAATGTTTTTGACAAAAAATAACTGCCGAAGTGCCATTGTAACATTTCGACAGTTATTCTCTTTTGTTTGATATTACAGGCTTTCGGCTATATACAGCCGTCTGTATGCTATACTGAATAACAGGTAGTGTATTAATCTCAGAAAAGTTTTCGTTCTGAGTGGAAACAGAAACTTTTTCGTTGTTCTTAAAAGCGGTTATTCTGCGTGAACGACAAGCTCATCATTCTCAACAGTGAGAGAAACAACGGAAATCATTCCTTCTCCTTTTGAAATAATCTCTCCGGCAATCTTATCTTCTACATTGTGACGGATATAATTGCGGATATCTCTTGCTCCGCTGTTTCCCCCCGTAGAATGTTCAGCAATAAACACAATAGAGGGTTCATCATAAGTAAAGGCTATTCCCTTTTCGCTGAGTGTCTGCACATATTCATCAAGCACCAGTCCGGTAATTCCCTTGAATGCTTCTATATCCAGATTTTTGAAAATAACAATGTCATCTACTCTTGCCAGAAATTCCGGACGCAAAAATTCTTTAAGAGCTTTCATCACCTTTTCTTTATCAGCGTCTTCCTGACTTCTCCCGAAACCTAAAGCAAATTCACTCTTATTACTGCCGGCATTGGAGGTCATGATGATAACGGTGTTCTCAAAATTGACCACTCTGCCATGTGCATCAGTGAGTTTTCCCTCGTCTAAAATCTGTAACAGAATATTGAGAACATCAGGGTGTGCTTTTTCAATTTCGTCAAACAGCAATACTGAATAAGGTTTTCTTCTGACCTTTTCGGTAACCTGCCCTGCCTCGTCATATCCCACATATCCCGGCGGTGAACCAATAATCTTGGACACGGTGTGCTTCTCCATATACTCCGACATATCCAGTCTTATCAGTGTTTCGGGTGTATCGAAAAGTTCTTCTGCCAGTACTTTGACAAGCTCTGTCTTTCCGACACCTGTAGGCCCTACAAAAATAAATGATGCGGGTCTTCTGCGTGGACTTATCTGCACTCTGCTTCTTCTGACCGCTTTTGCTATGGCATTGACAGCTTCATCTTGTCCGATAATATGCTTTTTCATCGCTTCTTCCAGCGTGGCAAGTTTGTTGAGTTCATTTTCTGCTACTCTTTGAGCGGGTATTCCTGTCCAGAGTTCGATAACCTGTGCCAAATCATTCTCTGTCACTACAGTACCCATAGCTTCTCCCTTAATATCTTTTATCTCCGCACTGACCCTTGCTTTTTCCGCTTTGATTTTCGCTATCGCTTCATAATCCATATTCTCCGCATTTTCGGTCAGTTCTTCTTCCCTGAGGTTCAGGTAACGCATTTCATCATTGAGATTGTCATACTTTTCCATCGCCTTGCATTTGAGTGCTGCACAGGCACAAGCCTCATCAAGCAAGTCTATCGCTTTATCCGGTAAGAAACGGTCGGTAATATATCTCTCCGAAAGCACTACCGCTCTGCGGATAATCTGCTTTGGAACAGCTACTCTGTGATGCTTTTCATAATAATTTTTTACGCCTTCAAGCACTTCAATAGTGTCTTTTACAGACGGTTCGTTGACCGTTACAGGCTGAAATCTTCTTTCCAAAGCCGCATCTTTTTCGATATATTTACGGTATTCATTGAATGTTGTTGCTCCGATAACCTGAATTTCTCCTCTGGAAAGAGCGGGTTTGAGAATATTTGCCGCATTCATCGTTCCCTCAGAATCACCTGCTCCTACAAGATTATGCACCTCGTCAATAAACAGAATGATATTTCCTGCTGCCTTTACCTCAGCGGTAAGTCCTTTGATACGGCTTTCAAACTGTCCTCTGAACTGCGTTCCTGCAATAAGTGATGTCAAATCCAACAGTTGTATTTCTTTGTCTTTCAGTCTTTGCGGAACATTTCCGTTGGCTATACGGATTGCCAGTCCCTCAGCGATTGCCGTCTTACCAACACCCGGCTCTCCTATCAGACAAGGGTTATTCTTGGTTCTTCGGGAAAGTATCTGGATAACTCTTGCAATCTCTTTTTCTCTGCCTACTACATTATCAATCTTTCCCTCTTTAGCTCTTTGAGTCAGATTGGTGCAATAAGCGTCAATATGTTTATGTTTGGATTCCTTTTTTCCTTTTTTGGACGACTTGCCTTTATTGTCGTTTTCTTTCTGCCCCTTTCCACCGAAAATCCCGAACGGAAATGTAGGAGCTCCTCCTGTGGAAAACTTGTCGGGGTCATCATCGTCATCATCGTCACCATCATTATCCCCAAATATTCCGCTCATGTTGGTAAATCCCCCTATATCCGGCAATTCTCCGCCATTCATGTCCATAAGACTATCCATAGAGTCCTGCATGGTTTCCAATTGTTCTTCTGTAATTCCCATTGTCTTCATAATATCTTTGATGGGTTTGATATTCAGTTCATTGGCACAACTCAAACAATACCCTTTCTGATTATTCCCTGAACTGTCTGATACAAAAACGACCGCCGGTCTTTTGTTACATCTGCTACAAAGCATAACTCCCTACTCCTTTATTAAAATCAATCATCCGGATTTACGGCTTTTTTATCTGATTTCCGGTTGTTTTTCTGCCTTTTATCAGCAAGATAAAAAGCCACATATAATTCAGTAACGCAAATATCATCGCACTTGCCGTCAGCACAAACAATATCACTGTCAGTTTCTCCATTCGATACCCTAACAATTCCCTGTACAGCACAACCGACACTATCGCTATATAGAAAATTATCGTTGCTGTTTTCCCGTACCATTTTGCCTGTGGCGGTGTGATACCTTTCTTTACCAGATAACTTCCCCCACATAACATCAATACATCTTTGATTATCAGTACAACGGTCAGCGGAAAAATTTCCGGTATCCGAAACCCTAAACACACCATCACCGCCAATAAGGTCAGTTTATCGGCTATCGGGTCAAGCAGTTTGCCAAGTTTTGTCGTCTGGTGCAGTCGTCTTGCCAGAAATCCGTCCAGAGCATCACTGATGCCCGACACTATTATACATACAAAGGCTATCATCACTTTATTCAGAAAAAACATTACCATAAACGGTACTATCAGCAATATTCTGAAAAATGAAAGTATATTCGGTACAGTGAAAATGATGTCGGACGGCTTTCTTTCTTTCTCCGCTACTGCAATGATTTCTTTCTCATTCGGTGACATAAATAACTATTCCTTTCTTGATTAGTATTCGGAATAATCTTCATCGTAACCATTATCGTCATTTCCGTAACTATCCTCTGTTTCCATTTCGTCATTGTCTGTTTTCTCACTGCCACTGTCAAAAATATACAGCCCATCTGTATGTTTATTGATGGTATTGAATACAAAGGAATTTGTTTCTACCTTTTCACGGAATGTACCGTTTTTATCAAATACAGGGGCAACTATCGCTATCACACAGGCTAATATCCATGCCAGAAAGCACCCATACAATATGCCCATAAAAACACCCAATACCCGATTTACTCCTCCGAATAATGGTATCTTATTGAACACTTTTGTCATTTTGCAGATAATCCCAATGGCTATATTGAATATCAAAAAGAGAATAATCGTTACAAAAGCACTGATGACCGAAATATATATCGGCTTAACTATACTGCTGACAATATCTGTTGCTACGGAGGAAATTTCCTGTATATTGCTTCCTGTCACGCTGTCCAACGCATATACCACATCGTTATAATCTGTAAATTTCCAGACAAATGAGGGCATCGTATTGAATATACTGTGTCCTATATTGTCAATCCCCTGTTCAAACACCTCTGTAACCGTACTGACAATTCTTTCTTCTATGCTCTTTCGGATAAAATTGTCATAAATCCACGGGGCTAAGTTCTTTCCCAGCATACTTGAAAAAAGTGCCGAAATAATTCCTCCGAATGTCCATATCAGAAACCCTACTGCTCCCCGAAAATATCCTCTTACCGCTATGACGATTATTCCTATCAGCAACACCACATCAAACCAGTTTATCGTCATCGCACTTCCTCACTTCCTCTCTCTTTTCATTCTGTACCAGAGTACGATAGTACTATAACACATCATCTCTTGAATTACAATCATCAAATTGTAAATTTTTCTGTCTGAACACTTGAAAGTTAAAGGACTGCCACCCTTAAAAATCCTGCTAAGGGGTTTTGCCCCATATGCACTGACATAAAATAGAATAAGCCGT
>CACYDZ010000146.1 GCA_902773265.1 uncultured Ruminococcus sp. | reverse complement strand
GGGCTGCCGCCCTTTAAAATCCTGCTAAGGGGCTGCCGCCCCTTAACCCCGCCCACTTTTTTGAAAAAAAGTGGACAAAAAACTTTCCGTTAGGTAAGCTGAATGTTTGATAATCGTTTCTGAGGCAATAAAAGTTTTGCTGAACTTACTCTACGGTAACAGACTTTGCCAGATTTCTGGGTTGGTCAACATCGTTGCCACGCTCAACAGAAGTATAGTAGGCGATTAACTGCAACGGAACAGCTGTGGGAATAGGCATTAAAATATCGTGCATTTTCGGTAAGGTAATCAGATAGTCATAGGCTTCCTTGTCAACAGAGAAATCTTCTCTTGTGACTAAAATCACCTTAGCTCCTCTTGCTTTGACCTCTTTGATATTGCTGACGGTTTTTTCCAACAGATTTTTCTGTGTGGCAACAGCAATAACGGGAGTATTTTCTGTAATAAGGGAAATTGTACCGTGTTTGAGTTCTCCTGCCGCATAGGATTCGCTGTGAATATAAGAAATCTCTTTCAGCTTTAAAGACCCCTCCATACTCAACGCATAATCCAGACCTCTGCCTATATAAAGCAGACTATCGGCGGAGATTAACTTAGTGGCAATAAACTGCGTCATATCCAGTTTTTCGGCAAGAATTTTTTCAATGACTTTGGGTGTACTTTCCAGTTCCTGAGTAAGAAAACGACACTGGTTTTCATTGATAGTTTCCTTAGCCAACGCCAGCTGAAAAGCAAACAGATACATTACCGCTAACTGTACAATGTAGGCTTTTGTAGAGGCAACGGCAATTTCAGGACCTGCATGAGTATAAATCAGCATATCCGCCTCTCTGGCAATCGAACTTCCCTTGACATTGACAATCGCAAGGGTTTTTGCTCCCATTTTCTTGGAAAGTTTCAACGCTTCCAGACTGTCTGCGGTTTCGCCCGACTGCGAAATGATAATCACCAAATCCCCCTCACCGACAATGGGATTCCTGTAACGGTATTCGGAGGCAATATCTACCACAACGGGTACTCTGGCGAGCTTTTCAATCACATATTTCCCTACCATACCGGCGTGCATAGCCGTTCCGCAAGCCACAATATAGATATTTTTGAAATCTTTGATATTCTCCCGGGTGATACCACACTCTTCCAGATTGGGCATACCGTCAAAAATTCTTGGTTTGATGGTCATATTGATAGCGTTGGGCTGTTCATGAATTTCCTTTATCATAAAGTGCGGGAAACCGCCCTTTTTGGCTGATTCTGCATCCCAATCGGCTGTCATAAGTTCTTTGGTTTTTTCTTCGCCGTACTCATCATAAATCACTACGCCGTCTTGTTTCATTTCTACAATTTCATCATGGTCAATCAGATAGTAGTTTTTGGTGTAACTAATGATAGCGGTAACATCTGAGGCAATAAAATATTCGTCTTTACCTACACCGACAATCAACGGGCTTTGCCGTCTTGTCGCATAGACAACATCAGGAAAATCTTCAAAGACAATTCCCAATGCAAATGAACCCTCTAATTCATTTACCGTACTCTGAATGGTTGCCAGCGGATTTTCAGGATTTTTCTTATAGAAATACCCTAACAATTTGGCAACAACTTCGGTATCTGTATCGCTGACAAAGGTTTCGCCGTGACTGATTAAGAACTCTTTGAGTTGCTTATAGTTTTCGATAATACCATTATGGACAATCGCTACTTTTTCACCGCTGTGGGGGTGGGAATTGATATCGGACGGTTTTCCGTGCGTTGCCCAGCGGGTATGACCTATTCCCGCTTTACCGACAGGTTTTCCGCATTGTTCCATTTTAGCCTTTAAATCTTTGAGTTTACCTTTGGACTTCTTGACCTTGATTTCACCGTTTTCAAATACGGCAATTCCTGCGGAATCATATCCTCTGTATTCCAGTTTGGAAAGCGTATCTACCAGAACATCACTGCAATCCCTGTAACCGCAATAACCTACTATACCACACATATATACATTATTCCTCCAATTTCTGTATTACCTGACGGTTGTTATAAATTTGTCTGACAATTATTTGTCTTGTGGTGAAAAGTCGGTACCATTTCTTCCAGCAAAGCAAGTGTCTGCTTAGAGTCATTGTTTTCTGCCGACTTTTTCAGTTTCTCATACATATTTATGAATTGTTTTCTTTCAATATTAATCTGCTGACCGATAAATATTTTATGGTTAGCTGTACTTTTCAGATTTTCCTCATTCATCAGAAGTTCTTCATAGAGTTTTTCGCCGGGTCGCAGACCTGTGAACTTAATGGGAACATCTTTATACGGAACTTTTCCATACATTCGGATAAGGTTTTCGGCAAGCGTGACAATCTTTACAGGAGCTCCCATATCCAGAACGAATATTTCTCCGCCCTTAGCCATCGCTCCTGCTTCAAGTACCAGCGATACCGCTTCGGTGATGGTCATAAAGTAACGGATAATTTCGGGGTCTGTTACTGTGACGGGCTTGCCGGCTTCAATCTGCTTTTTGAACAGCGGTATCACCGAACCGTTTGACCCCAGTACATTGCCAAATCTTGTGGTGACAAATTCTGTTTCCGAACCCGACTGTGCCATATACTGCACAATCATTTCACAGCAACGCTTGGTTGCTCCCATGACATTTGTCGGGTTGACCGCTTTATCCGTCGAAATCATGATAAATTTCCTGACACCGTTCAAATCAGACAGTCTTGCCACATTGAATGTACCCACAACATTGTTTTTCACCGCTTCTTCGGGAACATATTCCATTAGCGGAACATGTTTATGAGCCGCCGCATGAAAGACAATTTCGGGCTGATATTTCTCAAAGATGGTACGCATTTTTTCATAGTCCCTTACGGACGCTATCAGTGTGACCAGATTAAGACTGTCCCCATAATCCATCAGTAATTCCTGCTGGATTTCGTAAGCATTGTTTTCATAGATATCCACAATGATAATCTGTTTCGGCGAAAAGCGGGCAATCTGTCTGACAAGTTCTGAACCTATCGAACCTCCGCCACCTGTCACCATACACACATGGTCTTTTATCAACCGTCTTGTATCTTCGTTATCAAAGGAAATCGGCGGTCTGCCCAACAGGTCTTCCATGTTGATATCACTAAGCTGACTGATAACCGTGACAGCCTTCTTATCGCTTTTCTGACTGCCGTCATACTCATCAAATATCAGATTTCCCACATAAGGAATAACCTTGATTTTACAGGTTGTTTTTGAACACTCTCCCAGAATACGCCGTCTTTCTTCCTCTGAACAGGACGGAATAGCCATCAGAATAGTGTCGATGTATTCTTTATTGCAGATGCTTTCTATTTTATCCGTTGTACCAATAACGGGAATATCCTGTATTTTTTGTCCTGTCAGCTCCTTATTATCGTCAACAATACCGATGATGTGGTATTGTTTGGCAACTTCATCTGTTTCTGAGGCATTCAGGATTTCTTTGATGATAATTTTTCCTGCACGACCTGCACCGACAAGCAAAGTCCTTTTGCGGTGCATATTTTCGCCTGCTTCTACCAGCGTCAGAAAAGTCGTTCGGAACATCAGCCGGAATACGATAACCCCTGTCACCGAAAACAAATACTCAAACAGCACAAATAAATAGAACGACGGGAGATTGGTGTCTTCCGATAAAGTCCCTGAACGCCCTGCCAGAAGTACCACAACCATGCTGAATGTGACCCCCAGCAGACACGAAAGATAATCTTTTGCCTTGAAATACCGCCACAGCTTATTGTATGCCCCACAAGCCCACAATGCCAGAAATCCTACCAGAATCGCAATCGCTGTCTGCCATGTAAGAATGTAAGTCTGTATCGGCAATACATCTGTCAATGTCAATACATAGTTTGCCATCAGTGCCGAAACACCTATAATGAACATATCTGCGATTGCCAGCACAAACTTTCGTACATTGAAAAGACCTATTTTCTGTTTTAACTTCACCCGAACAAGCCCTCCTGACCATACTAATACCTTCGTTACAACTTATCAATTCCCGTATGTTAATCCGCTTATCATTTATGATAACACATTTTTCTTGTTTTGAACAGTATTTTTTACAAATTTATTTTGAACGGAAAAATTTTCGTCTTTTTACCTTTTTCCGTCATAGATAACAGAACATTTTCATATAAATGCAGTAATCCACCTAGATATTTTTCACATAACGGAGGGGTTTCCATGAAAGGCATTGTTGAGGAAAGGGCTGTCGAACTTGGCAGATATATCATCGAACGAAAATCGACCGTCCGTTCTACAGCACAGAAATTCGGTGTGAGTAAAAGTACCGTACATAAAGATGTCAGCGAAAGATTAAAATATGTCAATCCTCAGCTGTATTCTCAGGTGAAAAAAATTCTGGAAATCAATAAATCAGAGCGTCATATTCGTGGCGGTATGGCTACCAAACGAAAATATAAATCCATGCATAAGGCATGATTTTTCTCTGTAACAGCAGTAAAAAACACCGTGAACAAAAAAACGGTGTTTTTTTATGGAAAACGGTTTACTTACCTGAATTTTATGATACAATATAAACATAATTCGTCATTGACAAACCATAAAAGTTTTTTGTCCACTTTTTTCAAAAAAGTGGTGGGGTTAAGGGGCAAACAATGTTATTAACTTAATTCTGTTATCGTGACCGAAGTGAACCATAAAAGTTTTTGTCGAACTTTTGGGGGAAAGTTCGTGGGGTCAAGAGGTGAAATCCCTTGTGGGATTTTAAAGGGCAACACCCCATATGCACTAACATAAATATAATAAGCAATGCAAAACATTTGTTTAACCCCTCCGTCCTGTCGGACACCTCCCCTTTCAGG
>CACYDZ010000145.1 GCA_902773265.1 uncultured Ruminococcus sp. | reverse complement strand
GATAAAAACTGTCTAAGCGACTTGCAGGTTTACTTTACCCAACCTGCTCAGATGATGGTTGACAAAGCAAACAATATCAGAATAAGAGATGTTGAAGTCATTACAGTGTATGTTGATTTGGAACCCGTACCTTTTCACAGGGGGTTTTACGGTGTCGATATGACTTATTTCTTTGAAGTGGAAATTGATGTGTTCATGGCACCGGCGGCTATGCCCGTATGTGTCAAGGGACTTTGTACATTCAACAAAAAAGTGGTATTGTACGGCAGCGAAGGAAATGTAAAAATATTCAGTTCAGATTTCACGCTCAACGACCCTGATATGCAGAACACACCCAGTCAGAATTTACCAAAAGCAACGGTGCAGGTTGCTAAACCGATAGGACTTAGTGCCAGATTTGCTGACGGAAACTGTAATTGTTCGCCGTGTTGTCGAATACCGAAGTGCATTACCAATCGTTTTGGCGGTGACTTTTCAGCCGAAGCAAAGAAAAATGTGTTGGTTACTATTGGTATATTTACGATTGTTCAGATTGAAAGAAATGTACAGATGTTAGTGCCGACTTATGACTTTTGTATTCCCACCAAAGAATGTGTAACAAGTTCAGATGACCCTTGTGAGATGTTTGAAAGAATAGAATTTCCGACGGAGGAATTTTTTCCACCGAAAGTCACGGATTTGAATAACGACTGTGACCACTGTGGAAAGCACTCTCACAAATAACACTTAACCTGTTTTAGGTATACACCCATACAACAATAAACAGAAACGGTAAATTGTATTGTAAAATGCAATTTACCGTTTCTGTTTGAAACATATGTCAGAACCTGCTCAGGCAAATTTGATATTGTACTCAAAGAATTCAGGAGCTATTCATTTCATATCAAGGGTTGCCTTCTTGACACCCCTGCCCAGCTGTCTGAAAAAAGTCAGACAAAAACTTTTTTAGTCACTTCGTTCGGAAATTCCGATTAGGAATTAACTTTTGACATTGCTTATCAGGTGAATGGCAATAGCAGTGATATCATCATCATAAGGACTTTCCTTATTATCGTGGGATTGCTCTACAACAGTTTGTGCCAGTTGTTTTGGATTATTGCCCTGCCACTGTTTTAAAATAGTCATAATCTGCTTATCACCACTGCTGACAGCACCGTCTGAAACCATCAGCAACCAGTCCGTATCTTCCAGACGGACAGTTTTGTGTATTAATTTAACATCAGTCAGAATACCTACGGGTAAGGACGGAAAATCAATTCTTTCCACAACATTTCCTTTACGGATATAGGTAGCTACTGCACCTGCTTTCATCATTTCGGTTTCACCGCTGAAAAGGTCAATACAGACAATATCCAGCGTAGCGATAGATTCATCTTCGCTTTTAACCATAAGTGCTGAATTGACAATCTGTAATGCACTGTCAAAAGCGATACCTGATTTGATAAGAGTGGTCATAATTCCTTCTGCCATACTGCCGTCAACCGCAGCACGACCGCCTGTTCCCATACCGTCACTGATTAATGCGATTGCCCGTCCTGTACCATCGGTAAAATAATTAAAACAATCTCCACATAATCGTCCTTTACCGCTGATATGCTGTGCTGTGCCTATGTGAATATCATATAAGGCCTGTTCGCTCATCTGAATACGGCAATGATTGGCCACCATACTGATACAAGGTATGTCCATATATCTTCCACAGGCTTTGGAAATTTCTCTTACCATGTCCGCTTTGTTAATCCGACTTTTTTCTGTATCCTGAATTTCTATTTCTACGGTCATACGGTTCATACGGTCGGTACGGCAACTGACTTCCAAAGGTGTAAATCCCTGTAATTTCAGAAGCGTACTTACCCGTTCTGACGCTGTTGTATCAAACTGCGTATAGTGGCTGAATTCCTCCGACATCTCCGCAAGCATTTCACTTAATCCCGAAAATTGTCCTGCCACAACAGAACGGATTTCTCCCACCCGTCTTTCTGCCGAAAGATATGAAGCATATGAAAGATAATTTTTATTGATGGAATAAACCAGTTCAGGAATTTTACAGCATTTCTGACTATAACACTTGAGAAAATCTTCATGGGTAAGTTGTCCGTTTTTGCGTAGAAGCGGTATCATTTCCCGAAAATCATTTTCGCTGATATGTTTTTCTCTTTCCCAGCAGTATGATTTCAGCCCACAGTTTTTACATACATTCTCCACAGATTCTGAAAAGACAGTTTCCATATCATAAGAGTACAGATGTTTCATTTTATCGGCAACCAAATCCACAGACTGTGAAACATTTGCCAATGCTTTTGCGACATGGTCAAGACGCATAACCACATTTTTCCGCATTTCTTCCGTTGTGGACTTGTCCGCAGGGGGAGCAAAAGCAATAGCAAAATAATCACCCATCTGTTCAGGCAATAACATAAAAACTATTCCTGCAATCAGCAATTCATACATACTCGCAATCATAACTGTTGTATCTTGTGATTGTATGGTCATCAGCATATCGCACAGAAAAAATAACAGCAGATTGACAAGTTTTCCTGTATGAGAAAAAAATCCTGCGATAATCCCTCCTAAAGCATAACTGCCTGCAATAAAACTCATGGAATTGTCTGCCATACTGAATGTCACTCCTGTGACTATCCCTGAGATACACCCTCCGCTGATTCCACCGTATCTGGCACAAAGCAGAATAATAAGAATTGCTCCTGTCCTTCCCAAAGAAACACCGCCGAAAGAAAGTGCGGTAAACGACAACAGCAGAAAACACCCACACATAACCAGACTTACCATTTCACTTTGTGTGAGAGTAGCAATTCCTCTTGTATTTTTCAGAATTTTGAAACTTTTAAAATAAAAATATGCTCCAAATGAGGAAAGAACGGCTTCCGTGATTGCCATGACAATCAGATTGACACGAAAACTTCCCACAAATGCCAGCAAGATACCGGTTATCAGCATAGTCCCTCCTGAAACGGTAACAGGATAGATACTGTTATCGGTAATTCTGGCAATATCACTTAATGTCCAGCGTATGGCAACAATAGCCAATGCAGTAGCTATGTAACGGAATCCACTTCCTGACAGTAAGACAACATAGCCGAGGATTGTTCCTATCAGTGTACTTATCATACGGTTGAAAGGTACTGCCGACAAGACAGATGCTCCGAATGGTGCATATGTTCCGAACACCGCTCCTCCTGAAAGTAAAAATCCCATAGCTATATATATCGTATGTGAAATAATTGCCCTGACTGTTTTTGACGAAAAATTCTGTTCCAATATTCCCTGACTGTTCTTTACCGTTTGTTCTTTCACGATGCAAACCTTCTCTCCGTTACAGTAAATCTGTCCTTATTATAGAATGACGGCACAGAAAATTTTGTCGTTAAATGAATGAATTTTTTGGCATATTATGTTTTTTTCATGTTAACGAATGTAAAAATATTATGTGATACTATTCTGTGTATATTTATTATCATTCTACATATGCTAATCCTTGATAAATAAAAGGAGCTGAAAAAATGGAATATATCAATGCTTTCTGGGTCGGGGGAATAATCTGTGTGATAGGACAAATTCTGATAGACAAAACGAAACTGACACCTGCCAGAATATTAGTCAGCTTTGTGATAATCGGCGTTTTACTTAGTGCTTTAGGTCTTTATACTCCACTTGTGGAATTTGCAGGAGCAGGAGCAACTGTACCGCTAAGCGGCTTCGGTTATACGATGGCACAAGGTGTTAAAAAAGCAATTTCTGAAAATGGTGCTTTGGGTATTCTGACAGGCGGTCTGATTTCTGCCGCAGCAGGTATTACTTCTGCAGTTCTATTTGGTTATATTTTTGCCCTTATCACTCAACAAAGAGATAAAACCTGATTTTCTGAATATTTAAGGGCTTTGCCCTTAAAAATCCCATCAGGGGCGTTGCCCCTGAACCCCACGAACTTTTTGAAAAAAGTTCGACAAAAACTTTC
>CACYDZ010000144.1 GCA_902773265.1 uncultured Ruminococcus sp. | reverse complement strand
TTTTGTCCACTTTTTTTCAAAAAAGTGGGCAGGATTGTCAAGGGTGCAACCCTTGACGCAGGATTTTAAAGGGCGGCAGCCCTTTAATCGGCTAAATATTCAAGACAAAATTTGCGTACGCAAATTTTGTTTTATCTTTGGGGAGTTTAAGGGCTTTGCCCTTAAAAATCCCACAAGGGGTTTCACCCCTTGACCCCACGAAAAAAAAAAAAAAAGTTCGACAAAAACTTTCAGTCGTCACAGCTGACACTTAGCTAAGCTGAAAGCATTGACTAAAAATCGCTATGAGCGATTTTCTTTGTCGAAAAAGGCTATGCCTTTCACTTTTTTTCAAAAAAGTGGGCAGGATTTTAAAGGGTGCAACCCTTTAACAACAGGAGGTTAATAATTATGGAAAAGAAAAGTTTTAAAGCGGAATCACAACGATTAATGGATTTGATGATTAATTCCATCTACACCCATAAAGAAATTTTTTTGAGAGAGATTATCTCCAATGCCAGTGATGCTCTGGATAAACTGCACTTCATATCCCTCACTGACGAAACTATGGAAAAATTGCCCGAACTCTACATTCAGATTACTCCCGATAAAGATAACCGTACCCTGACGGTTTCGGATAATGGTATTGGTATGTCTTATGAGGAACTTGAAGACAACTTAGGTACAATCGCTCAAAGTGGCAGTTTTCAATTTAAAAAAGACCTTTCCGAAAATGAGAAAACAGATATTATTGGTCAGTTTGGTGTAGGATTTTACTCTGCATTCATGGTATCGGACGAAGTAACAGTAATTTCCAAAAAGTATAACAGCGACAAGGCATATATGTGGAAGTCACAAGGTGCTGACGGCTACACCATAGAAGAAACGGAAAAAAGTTCTTACGGTACAGATATTATTATGCACCTGCGTCCCGACAGCGAGGACGAAGATTACTGTCAGTATCTGGAAACCTATAAAATTCAGTCTTTGGTAAAAAAATATTCCGATTACATCAGCTATCCCATCAAAATGGAAGTCGAAACCTCCGTCAATACTGCCAAAGACGATGAAGACCCTAAATATGAAACTGTCAGAGAAATCAAAACCCTCAACAGCATGGTGCCTATCTGGAGACGGAACAAGAATGAGGTCACACAGGAAGAGTATAACAACTACTATAAAGAAAAGTTTATGGATATGGCTGACCCTTTGGTGACCATCAATGTCAGTACAGACGGTATAATTTCTTATAAAGCACTGATGTTTATACCCAGTGTTGTTCCCTACGGCTACTACACCAAAGAGGCGGAAAAGGGTTTACAGCTTTATTCCAATGGTGTTATGATTATGGATAAGTGTGAACAGCTGATACCCGATTATTTCCGTTTTGTCAAAGGCGTTGTCGATTCACAGGATTTATCTCTCAATATTTCCAGAGAACTCCTCCAGCACGACAGACAACTGAAAATTATTGCGAAAAATATCGAAAAGAAAATCAAGTCCGAACTGACCAAACTTCTCAAAAATTCTCCCGAAAAATATGAAACATTCTGGAAAGCCTTTGGTCTGCAAATCAAATATGGTATTGCTTCTTCTTATGGTATGAACAAGGACGCTTTACAGGATTTGCTGGTATTCAAAAGTTCCAAAGTTGACGGATATACCACACTTGCCGATTATGTTTCCCGTATGCCCGAAAGCCAGAAATATATCTACTATGCCTGCGGTGACACAGACGAAAAGATAAAGGCTCTCCCCCAGACAGAACTCTGTAAGGAAAAAGGGTATGAATTTCTGTATTTTACAGATGAGATTGATGAGTTTGTTGCCAAGTCAATGATAACCTATCAGGACAAGACTATTTTATCCATAGCGTCAGATATGGCAGAATTGCAAAGCGATGAGGAAAAGCAAAAGACTGAACAGCAGGCAGAAGAAAATAAAGACATTCTTGCTTTCATCAAAGAAACTTTGGGTGATAAAATCACAAAAGCAGTTATCTCCAAGAACCTGAAATCTCACCCTGTATATTTATCCGCTGACGGTGCAGTATCTATCGAAATGGAAAAATATTTTGCACAAATGCCGGGTGATGAACCAAAACCGAAAGCGGATAAGGTACTTGAACTCAATGCACAGCACCCCGCTTTCCAAACACTCAGAAACACCTACCTCAACGATAAACCTAAAGCCGAAAAGCTGGCAAGAATTTTATATGCACAGGCATTACTCATAGCAGGACTGACTTTAGATAATCCTGTAGAATATTGTGACATGGTGTGTGAATTATTCTGATTGGGGGGAATATCTTGAAAAAAACTGTTGTGTTGTTATGTATGGGAATTTTGCTGTCGATGTGTACGGTTTCAGGTTGTTCGTCCACACCATCTCCCGATACACAGAACACTGTCACTTCTACTGAGAAACCTACTGACGCACCGTCTGTTCCCGATAAAAATGCTACACTAAGTGGTGGATTTATCGTATCTGAACGGGTAAAGTCCCAACTGACCAAGTCACAGTTCAAAACATTTGAAAAAGGTACAAAAGATTATACCGATAAAATTCTTTCACCACTTGCTGTCATATCACAACAGGTGGTCTGGGGGGTAAATTTTGCCTATCTGTGTCAGGGTACGACAAAAGGCGATACTCCCCAAAAATCATGGGATATTGTTACTATCTATGAAGATTCACATGGTGATGACAGTCTGCTGTCTGTCAATTCTATCGTACTGGATAATATCCATATACTGGATAAAAAAGAGGACGAAAATCTGGGAATTTTCAAAGATGTCACCGCAGAAAGAGATGGTAGTTTCGATGACGATGTGAAAAATGCCATAAAAAGTGCCTTGAAAAATTCCAAAAAGGAATACACTTTGCTGACCTTACTTGGCAGTCGGCAAGACGATAAAACTATCTACAAAGTTTTTGCCCAACAGGATAACAGCGGTTCTGTGGATAACTGTATTCTGACGGTAAGTGTCGACAAGGACGGAAACTCCACTCTGGATAAAACTGAACTCTTTGATATCAATGCCTATATTGGCTATGATGACGAAGAATAAGAAAAGCAAAAAAATATATGATATAAGTCTTGACAAGACAGCGTATCTGTGTTATTATAGATACGCTGTTTGAATGTCAAATTCTGCTGGTGTGGCGGAATAGGCAGACGCAAGGGACTTAAAATCCCTCGATAGCAATATCGTACCGGTTCAAGTCCGGTCACCAGC
>CACYDZ010000143.1 GCA_902773265.1 uncultured Ruminococcus sp. | reverse complement strand
GTGAGTGTATCCAGCACATCGCTGAGTTGTTCTTTCAGCAGGGTATGTGAGGCAACATCAGCAGGTGCAGGAGTATCATCATCTGAAATAAAATCGCCCAGATGACTGTCCTCTTCTTCACCGATGGGCGTTTCCAAAGAAACAGGTTCCTGTGCCACACGCATAATTTCACGGACTTTATCCACAGGCATATCAATTTCGTCAGCAATTTCTTCGGCTGTCGGTTCATGACCATTGGTGTGTAAGAGCTGACTGGAAACTTTTTTGACTTTGTTGATAGTTTCCACCATATGCACGGGAATACGGATAGTTCTTGCCTGGTCAGCAATGGCACGGGTGATAGCCTGACGAATCCACCATGTAGCATAAGTGGAAAATTTAAAACCTTTGGTATGGTCAAATTTTTCAACGGCTTTGATAAGTCCAAGATTGCCTTCCTGAATCAAATCCAGAAAGTGCATACCTCTTCCCAGATAGCGTTTGGCAATGCTGACAACCAAACGCAGATTAGCTTCGGAAAGGCGTTTTCTGGCTGCGACATCACCGTGCTGAATTCTTATCGCAAATTCAATTTCTTCCTGAGAGGATAACAACGGCACTCTGCCGATTTCTTTCAGATAGACTTTTACAGGGTCATCTATGGCGATGTTGTCAGGAACAGAAACATCTATACCATCACTCTGTTCACGCACCTCTTTTTCCAGTTTGCTGATATCAAGGTCAGAAATGTCCTGCATATCGTCTACTAAATCTTCGACAATCTCTATTCCTTCTTTTTCCAGTTGTTCATACATATTTTCCAGTTGCTCAGGTTCAAAATCAATTTCCCCTATAATGTCAAAAATTTCCTTCGTTGTTAGCTTTCCTTTTGTCTTTCCTTTTTCCAGAATTTCTTTGACAATAATTTTCTTGTCAGGTTTTGTTGTCGCCATAATTTCAATCCTTTCTGTTTCCTCATCACGCTTGTCTAACAGGAATATCAGACAAAATTTTCCTTTTTCCACGATTTATGAAAAACGGTTATACACCGTTTTTCCGACGATTATGATAAATTTTCCTTAAATCCTCATCGACTAGTTCAGACGGATTTTTACGGATTTTTACGCTGCTTTCTTTTTTCAGAACATTTATACAGTTATCTAGTTCTTCTCTACTAAAAGATTTTCTCGCATTCTCCGAAACATAAGCGGTAATATAAGCGACTTCTTCTTCCGAAAATTGCTGTGACAAAAATACCAGTTCTACACTTTTTCCTTCATTAATTCTCCCCGAAATAAAAGTAAAGACTTTCCTGTTAAAAGTGGTAACAAAATCCGCTTCACGGATTTTACTGTTTATGTACTGGCACATTTCAGGATTACATATCAGATAAGCGATGATGTACTCTTCTGCAACAGCCCCCAGATGATTGGCTTTTTTTTCAGGATTGACTGTATTATTTTCAGAAAGGGGCTGCGATTTTTCATTGCGAAGAGTTCTGAACTTTTCCTGTCTGCGGATTTTGGCGATACTTTCTTCCATAGAAGATTTTTCCATATCAAATTTTTCGCTGAGTTTTGCCATAAAAAGATTTCGTTCTATGGGATTATCTGAGATAGAAATAATATGCATTGCCTGTGTCAGGTAATCAATTTTTCCTTGCGTAGTAGAGGTATCATATTTATCGTATAATTTTTCCAAGCGATAGTCAATATCCATTACACTCTGTTCCAGAATAACTTTAAAAAGTGACGGACCTTTATCGCCATGTGATTTCATAAATTCATCAGGGTCTTTTGCGCCAGGGATAGTCAATACACGCACTTTCAATCCTGTATTTCTTAATATTGTAATTGCTCTTTCAGTAGCAGTTATGCCTGCATTGTCGGAGTCATAACAGATGACTACTTCATCGGCATAACGATGTATCAGATTAGCCTGTTGTTGCGTAAGCGATGTTCCCAAAGTAGCGATAGTATTGGTAAAGCCTGCCTGATGCAGGGCAATAACATCCATATAGCCTTCCGACAGTATCAGCGTTCTTGCAGACTGATTTTTGGCAAAGTTCAGAGCAAACAGCTGATGACTTTTGGAGAATACAGGTGTATCTGCTGTGTTGAGATACTTTGGTTTGCCATCGCCCATAATTCTTCCGCCGAACGCAATCACATTTCCACGCAAATCCATAATGGGAAACATCACACGATTAAAAAATCGTGATGCCAGATAACCCTTTTTAGACATATGTGCTACATTTGCCTGCAACAGTTCTTCATCTTTAAATCCCTTACTTTTAAGATAATCTATCAGTCTGAAAGAATTTGGAGCATAGCCCAATCCGAAATGCCGTATAGTTTTGTTACTTAATCCTCTTCCTCTCAGGTAAGCCAACGCTTCTGTACCGCTGAAAGATGTCAGCGACTGATGAAAAAATCGTGCGGTTTCCCTGTTGATTTCATAAATCCGTCTTTGTCGGACAGCATTATCATTATTCTGAAAATTATCTTCCGGCATATCCATTCCTGCCCTTTTAGCAAGGAATTTCACTGCATCGATATAATCCAGATTTTCTATTTTCCTGATAAAATAGATTACTTCGCCACCAACATGACAACCAAAACAGTAAACAGACTGTGTATCAGGATAAACACAAAATGACGGTGTTTTTTCGTGATGAAACGGACATCTTCCTTTATACAACCGTCCGGCACGCTGTAAATTGACATATTGCGAAACAACTTCCACAATATCATTTCTGCTTTTGAGTTCCTGTAAAAATTCGTCTGATAATGCCATAATGCTCCCTTTCAGCAATGAGCCGCCGTTGCCAATTACTAATTGAATTATTTTTCGTCAAGCTATGACAATTAAAAGTTTTTTGTCCACTTTTTTCAAAACAAAATTTGACAGATTATTATACGCTATTTGTCAAATGACAAATATATATATACAAAAAAACTTTTAATTCTGTCTATTAATTACACCATCTGTCAGATTACAAACATATATACGAAAAAAAACACGAAAATCCTTTAAATTTTTTCTGTCAACAAAAAAATTAATAAAACAGACAAAAAGATGCTAAACTTTAACAGCATAAAATCCACTTTGCATATAAGAATACCTGAATAATTCGGCTACCTGAAAACCTGTTCTATGAAGCATTTCTAAATGTTCCTGTACCGTTATCGGAAAAAATTCTTTTTATACCTTGCCAGATGTGATTTCACTTCTTCAGATGTTCTTCCCATCTGAAACTGAAAATTTTCCCAATTTTTGTTTTCATTTTAGCATCTCAATATGGATTTGTTCACGGTCTTTCCTTTAATGTTCCTGACAAGTGTACAATACCGAACCGAAAAAAATTTCTGCACTGAGTAATGCCAAAATTTGCTTACACAAATTTTGGATTTTCTTGGAGAGTTAAAGGGTTGCCACCCTTTAAAATCCCGCTAAGGGGCTTTGCCCCTTAACCCTACCACTTTTGAAAAAGTGGACAAAACTTTTAATTGTGTAAGTTTACAGTTATCTTGCTAAGTCAGAAAAAATTTGCATCTTGACAGTCAAAGGATTACCGTTATATGATATATAGGAGTTCAACTGTATCGTCAGTTCATATGACAATACGGCAGCAAAGGGAGATTATGATATGAAAGAATTAAGGAAATTCGATACCAAAGTACAAAATCTGAAATATAAAGTTCTGCGTGAGGTAGCAAAACAGGCATGGAATGATACACTTTTGGAGAATGTGCTTGACATTCCCACAATTATCGTACCGGGAAAAACACCTACTATGCGTTGTTGTGTTTATAAAGAAAGAGCTATTCTGGCAGAAAGGGTCAAACTGGCGATGGGCGGTAATAAAGAAAATCCCAATATCATTGAAGTGATTGATATTGCTTGTGACGAATGTCCTGCTGCGGGATATGAAGTAACCGATTCCTGCCGAGGCTGTCTTGCTCACCGTTGTGAAGATGTGTGTCCAAGAGGGGCTATTTCTTTTGACCACAATCATACCGCTCATATTGATAAAAGCAAATGTATAGAATGTGGACAATGTTCCAAAGTATGTCCTTATTCTGCGATTGTCAACCGTCGCCGTCCCTGTCAGAATGCGTGTAAAATCAAGGCAATTTCCATCAATGATGAACAGGCAGCTTGTATTGATAACGAAAAATGTATTTCCTGTGGTGCGTGTGTTTATCAGTGTCCGTTCGGAGCAATTATGGATAAATCCTATATTCTTAATGTTATTGATATTCTGCGTGCTGATGAAAAGGAGGAAATTCATCAGGTTTATGCTGTAGTTGCCCCATCTATTGCCAGTCAATTTAAATATGCCAAACTGGGACAGGTTATCAGCGGACTGAAAAAACTTGGTTTCCATACAGTGATAGAGGCAGCACTTGGTGCGGATATGGTAGCATATGCCGAAGCAAGGGAACTTACCGAAAAGGGATTTCTGACAAGTTCATGCTGTCCCGCTTTTGTATCGTATATCAAAAGTGCTTTTCCTACACTGGTATCTCATATCTCACATAATCTTTCTCCTATGGCTACTATTGCCAAACATATCAAAACGATTAACCCGAATGCCAAAATTATCTTTATAGGACCTTGTACGGCAAAAAAAGCAGAAATCAAACTTGACAGTGTAAAACCTTATGTAGACACGGTTATCACCTTTGAAGAACTTCAGGCATTATTTGACAGCCGTGATATTGATATTACCCGACTTGAAGAAGATAAACTGGATAATGCGTCTTATTTCGGCAGAATATTTGCCCGCAGCGGTGGTCTGGCAGATGCAGTAGCCCAAAGTCTTAAAGAACAAGGTCTTGATGATTTCAGGCTGGAGGCTTGTTCCTGTGACGGAATAGAACAATGTAAAATTGCCCTCACCAAAAAGAAAGTCAACCGACTGAGTGCAAACTTTATTGAAGGAATGGCTTGTGAAGGCGGTTGTATAGGCGGTGCCGGGTGTCTGACACACGGCGATAAAAATAAAGCACAAGTCGATAAATACGGTAAAGAAGCTATGGAAAAAACAATTTCTGAGGCTATCACTATCTTAAATAATCAGCAGTCTGTCTGAACATAATCAGCAATCCGTAATGGTAAAAAAACTTTCAGCTATGACAATTAAAAGTTTTTGTCGAACTTTTGGGGGAAAGTTCGTGGGGTCAAGGGGTGAAACCCCGTCTGTGTTTTAAAGGGCAAAGCCCTTTAATCAGCTAAAAATTCCCAAAAAAATTTGCGTAAGCAAATTTTGACCTGTACAACTTTTCAAATATCATCGCAGAAATGATTGCTATTCTTTCAGATATCCGTTATAATGAAAACCGCAGTAAATATTCTGAAAGAAGTGATAAAATGATTTCGCTGTTAATTTCTTTTGTTGTATTGATTGTCGGTTATTTTGTGTACGGAAAAATAACCGAAAAAATTTTTGCTCCTGATGACCGACAGACACCCGCTGTTGCCATTAATGATGGTGTAGACTGTGCACCGATGAAAACATGGAAAGCGTTTCTGGTACAGTTATTGAACATTGCCGGTACAGGACCTATTTTTGGTGCATTGATGGGTGCGGTATTCGGGCCTGTTGTTTTTTTATGGATTGTTTTCGGTTCTATTTTAGGCGGTTCAGTACATGACTATATGTCAGGCATGATTAGTTCACGACATAAAGGAGCATCTGTTGCGGAATTGTCGGGAACATATCTTGGAAATGTTGCCAAATGGATTATGCGTCTGTTTTCGGTGATATTGTTAGTACTGTGCGGTGTAGTATTCGTTACAAGTCCCGCAGGACTGCTGGAAAAACTCACTCCCAACTGGATGAACGGTATTTTCTGGACGATTGTCATTTTATCGTACTACTTGTTGGCAACACTTTTGCCGATAGACAGATTGATTGGTAAATTATATCCTGTATTTGGTGTATTGCTGATTGTCATGGCGGCAGCAGTCATTGGCGGTATCTTGTTTTCGGGGGGAAAATACACTATTCCTGAAATTTCTTTTGAAAATCTTCACCCCAACAATACACCCGTATGGCCATATATGTTCATTACCGTTGCCTGCGGAGCAGTATCAGGATTTCATGCTACACAGTCGCCGATGGTAGCAAAGTGTATTACTTCCGAAAAAGTGGGCAGAAAAATCTTTTATGGAGCAATGATTAGTGAAGCGGTTATTGCTTTGGTATGGGCAGGTGCCGGTGTTTCTTTTTACGGTAGTACACAGTTACTCAGTGAGGCCTTAAAAAACGGTGCTTCCAATGTAGTCTATGAAATCTCCACAGGTGTATTAGGGGTATTCGGAGGTATTCTTGCGGTAGCGGGTGTTATTGTCTGTCCGATTACTTCAGGCGATACCGCATTCCGAAGTGCAAGACTGATTCTGGCGGAAACTTTTAAACTGGAACAAAAACCTATTAAAAATCGTTTGCTGATTACGGTTCCATTATTGGCAGTCGGCGGATTTCTGACATGGTTTGCTGTTGTTGATGACAACGGCTTTCAGATTATCTGGAGATATTTCTCATGGAGTAATCAGACCTTAGCTATGATTGCGTTATGGGTATCTACCGCATATCTTTTGAAAAAGGGAAAATATCGTTATGGTTCTTTGCTGACAGCACTTCCTGCCACATTTATGTCGGCGGTCAGTATGACCTATATTATGACAGCTCAGGAAGGTTTCCGTCTTTCCCGTAACATAGCTTATCCCATAGGAATTGTATTCGCAATTACATTGTCGATAATTTATATGGTATTCTTACACAAATATTCAATGTCAAAGAAAACTGACAGCTAAAGAATTGCCAATTTTTAAAATTCCACCCAAAGTTTCTGGTTTTTGAAAACAGTAGACAAAAACTTTTTCGGTTCACTGCGTTCGGATATTTTTACAGTAAAGAAGGAATATTATGGTATGTTGTAGTAATAGTATGGGAATATTCGGGTTACAGACATTCAAGGTAAAAGTAGAGGCTGATGTTTCAGACGGTTTTCCATCATTTGACATTGTGGGATTACCTGATACTGCGGTTAAAGAATCCAGAAACAGAGTCCGTTCCGCAATGAAAAACAACGGATTTGATTTTCCCGATGGAAAAATCACGGTCAATCTTGCTCCTGCTGATGTGCGGAAAGAAGGGTCGGTTTATGACCTGCCAATTTTAATGGCACTGTTAAAATATTCGGGAGTTATCCGTAAAGATATCTGCGACAGTGTTTTTGTCGGAGAATTGTCCTTATCAGGCGGTATCTGTGGTATACATGGTATTTTACCTATGGTCATTCAGGCAAAAGAGTATGGATTTAAAAATATCTTTATTCCTTTCGAAAATCAAAATGAAGGTGCTGTTATTGAAGGAATTAATGTTTTTGGTGTACGCAATATTGATGATATTTTCCGTCACTTTAACGGCAAAACACCTTTACAACCTGCTGTCTATGAACCGTTTTCTGGTAATGACAAAGGCATATTTATTCCCGATTTTTGTCAAGTAAAAGGACAGTTTGCCGCTAAAAGAGCCGTTGAAATTGCTGCTGCCGGTATGCACAATCTGTTGCTTATCGGTTCTCCGGGTTCAGGAAAAAGTATGATTGCAAAAAGAATTCCTTCTATTCTTCCTGATATGACTTTTGAAGAATCTGTGGAAACCACTAAAATTTATTCTGTAGCAGGAAAGCTGGCTGAAAAGCAGGGACTGGTGACTGCCAGACCTTTTCGTTCACCACATCATACCATCTCTATGGCGGGACTTTCGGGAGGCGGTACTATTCCCAAACCAGGAGAAGTTTCTCTGGCACATAACGGAGTATTATTTCTTGATGAATTGCCTGAATTTTCCAAATCTTCTTTGGAAGTACTGCGACAACCTATTGAAGATGGTAAAATTACTTTATCCAGAGTAAGCGGAACAATCGCCTATCCGTGTAATATTATGCTTGTTGTTGCGATGAACCCATGTCCATGTGGATATTTCGGTAGCGGTCAGAAAAAATGTATCTGTACAAAGAAAAAGGTAATGAACTATCTGGGAAAGGTTTCGGGTCCTTTGCTGGACAGGATTGATATTCAGGTGGAAGTTTCTCCTGTGGATTTCAAGTCTCTTAACTCACAGCAACAGTCCGAAACTTCTGCCGAAATCAAAAACAGGGTCAATAATGCCCGATTAATGCAGACCCAACGCTTTAAGGATACACCGTTTACCTGTAACGCCAAAATCAGTGCCGGTATGGTTAACCAGTACTGCGTGATGGACAACAATGCTAAAAATATGTTGGAAAAAGTTTTTGATGTGCTGGGACTTTCGGCAAGAGCTTATGATAAAATCCTGAAAGTTGCCAGAACAATCGCTGATTTGGATAACAGCGATATTATCCGACAACATCATATCGCTGAAGCTGTACAATACCGTAATCTGGATAAAAAATACTGGCAGAATTAATTTTGGAGTATTGTTTTTTACTCTGTGTTCAGGTACAATTTGAATTGATACGCTCTGTTCAATACCCATTATAACCTGTTATAGTGTCAACTCCATTGCACCATCAAATGACTATCAATGTTCGTCATTTGTCAGCCTTCACAGGCTTTTTTGCCGAGATAGGATAAAAAGACCTCAGCAATTTCATATATTAAAATGTTGATATTGACAATTCCAACAGTTTGTATTAATATTATAAGGAGTAGAATTTTGAACCTTGAAATCGACAGCAAAATTTATGTTGAAATAGCAGGGAAAATTTATAGGAATTTGATAAATTTCGGCAGGAAAAGTGTCTGAAAATTGAAAATAAGGGGTGTGTTAATTCCTTGAGCAAATTTGTAATAAAGGGAGGCAAGTCACTCTGTGGGGAAGTGAACATCAGCGGAGCAAAAAATTCTGCTGTTGCCATCATTCCTGCAACAATACTTGCCAATTCATTTTGTATACTGGAAAATATTCCAAACATCAGTGATGTACACACAATGTTCCAGATACTGAAACAAATGGGGGCAACAGTTGAACAACTTGACGCCACTACTTATAAGATTGACGCAACAAAGATTACGGTAACAGATGTCTTTTTCCCACAGGTAGGTAATATGCGGGCATCCTATTATCTTTTAGGAGCGTTGCTTGGTCAAAAACATACCGCAAATGTATTGATGCCGGGTGGTTGCGAATTCGGAGAAAGACCCATCAACTTACATCTGAAAGGCTTTAAAGCCTTAGGTGCTGAATATTCTGTTTTGGGCGGTTTAAATGCCTCCATATCCGTTAATGCCAAAAGATTGGTGGGCAGTTATATTTATATGGATGTTGTTTCTGTTGGAGCAACCATGAATATTATGCTGGCAGCCGTCAAGGCAGAAGGAACAACTGTCATTGAAAATGCCGCCAGAGAACCTCATGTCGTGGATTTGGCAAACTTTCTGAATATGATGGGAGCTAATATCAAAGGAGCCGGTACAAGCACTGTCAAAATTACAGGTGTAAAGGAGTTACACGGTGTAACTTATTCCATCATACCTGACCAGATAGAAGCAGGTACTTATATGACCGCCGTAGCCGCTACGCATGGAAAAGCCGTTATCAAGAACATTATTCCAAAACACCTGGAACCCATATCCTCAAAACTTGTAGATATGGGAATCAAAGTCAGTGTCAACTACGATGAAGACAGCATAACTGTAAATGCAATTGAAAAATTTTATGCCTGTGATGTTATCACTGCTCCCCATCCGGGATTTCCTACCGATATGCAACCACAATTTGTAGTGTTGCTGGCAATGGCAGAAGGTACGGGGATTATCCGTGAACAGGTATGGGAAAGTCGTTTTCAATATGTCAGTGAGTTACAGAAAACAGGCATGGATATCACTATTCAAAGCGTCAAAAAGAAAGATGACTTTCTTTTAATACAAGGTGGTAAAAAATTAAACGGAGCAGAAATGACCGCAACAGATCTTAGAGCAGGAGCCGCAATGATAATTGCCGCTTTGTGTATTGATGAAGAAAGTACAATTTCCAATATCAAGTTCATTGAGCGTGGATATGATGATGTGATTAAAAAATTCCGCAGTCTTGGGGCAGATATTCAGCGAATTGAAGATTAACAACTAATTAAAGGCAGACAATTCAAAAAATGTCTGCCTTTTCAGTACTGTAAAACCTTATTGGATGGTGTATAAGCAATATGGCAAAAGTATATCCGCTGTTCAGCGGAAGTAAGGGAAACTGTTATTGTATTACTTCGGGCAGTAACAGTATTCTTATTGATGTCGGCAGAAGTGCCAGACAAATCGAACAATCTCTCAAGGATAACAATATAGATATACTTAGTATAAAAGGTATCTTTATTACTCATGAACACACCGACCACATGAAAGGTGTTAGGGTATTGGCTTCAAAATACAGATTCCCTGTGTATGCCACACAAGGCACTCTGTCAGAACTGGATAAAATGCATCAGCTTGTTCCCGATAAATTCAAAAGTCATATCATTACTGACGGCACGGAAATCGCAGGAATGACTGTCAGAACTTTTAAAACCAGTCATGATTGTCATGAAAGTGTCGGCTATACGGTAGAAACTGCCAACCAGCGGAAAGTAACTTTGGTGACAGATACAGGTTGTATTACCAATGACATTCGCCAATCACTGAGAGGCAGTGATGTGGTGATTATTGAATCCAATCATGATGTCAATATGTTGCTCAACGGCAGATATCCCTATTCTTTGAAACGGCGTATTCTCTCTAATTACGGACATATTTCCAACGATACCTGTTCAAAATTACTTCCCGACCTTGTCAAGGAGGGAACTTCACGCATAGTGCTTGCCCACCTGAGCAAAGAAAATAACTTTCCTCAACTGGCACTGCAATCGGCAAGATACAGCTTACAAAAAGAAAATATGAAAGAAAATATTGACTATACTATGACTGTTGCCAAAGAAATCGGTGACGGCAGTTATATTGTCTTTTAAGCAGGTGATGAATTTGCTTTTTGTCCATATCATCAGCGTGGGAAAACTCAAAGAAAAATACTGGAGTAATGCCATTGCTGAATACGAAAAACGACTGCAATCTTTTTGTCGTTTCAAAGTTACCGAAGTACAGGAAGAAAAAATATTGACTATCCCTAATGACAGTCAGATTATACACATTCTGGAAAAAGAAGGTAATCGTATCAACGGATATATAGGAAAAAATGCGTATGTGATTGCCTTATGTATTGAGGGTAAATTATATTCTTCAACAGAAATGGCAAAGTTGTTTTCCAGAATTTCTCTGGAGGGATACAGTGAGATAGATTTTATTATCGGCGGTTCGTGGGGGATTGCTGATAGTATCAAACAAACAGCTCATTTGAAACTATCTATGTCGAAAATGACTTTCCCTCATCAACTGGCGAGAGTAATGCTCAGTGAACAGATTTACCGCTGTTTTCAGATAAACAGTGGCGGTAAATATCATAAATAATTCAGACTTTTTATAAAGCAGAATGATTATCAGACATTTAGTTATAACAATTAAAAGTTTTTGTCGAACTTTTTTCAAAAAGTTCGTGGGGTTCAGGGGCAAAGCCCCTGATGGGATTTTAAAGGGCAAAGCCCTTTAATCGGCTGAACATTCAAACAAAATTTGCGTAAGCAAATTTTGACATAAATAATACAGTTGAAAATTTTTGCGATAACACTTATAATAGATAAAGATTATATACATAAGGAAGATGGATATTATGCCTATCAAGGTACAGGCAGATTTGCCGGCGATTAAAGTACTTGAATCTGAAAATATCTTTGTTATGCCCGAAGATGTTGCGGTCAGACAGGATATACGACCGCTGAAAATTGTGATTTTAAACTTAATGCCCACAAAAGTCGAAACAGAAACACAACTGTTACGCTTACTCGGCAACAGTCCTCTGCAAATTGAAATCGAATTGCTCCAGACAGCTACACATGAATCTAAAAATACATCTACCGTACATCTGACAAAATTCTATAAGGTCTTTGATGAGATAAAAGACCAGCGTTTTGATGGTATGATTATTACAGGAGCTCCTGTGGAACTGATGGATTTTGAAGATGTGGATTATTGGGAGGAACTCTCTGCCATTATGGAGTGGAGTAAACATAATGTTTATTCTACCTTTCATATCTGCTGGGGGGCTCAGGCAGGACTGTATTATCACTATGGCATACCGAAATATCATCTGGCATATAAACTCAGCGGTGTTTTTCAGCACAGGGTACTGAATACCAATCATCCTCTCATGCGTGGATTTGATGACCGTTTCATGTTGCCACATTCACGCTATACCAGTGTATACCGTAAGGATATTCAGGAACACCCCGACCTCGAAATACTGGCAACCTCTCGTATGGCGGGCGTTTCTGTGGTATGCAGTAAGGACGGAAGAAAAATATTCGTTATGGGTCACGGTGAGTATGACAGAAATACACTCGCTGATGAATATTTCAGAGATGTCAAAAAAGGGATTGACCCCGAAATTCCTTATAATTATTTCCCTGAAGATGATATTCATGCTACTCCTCCTCTTACATGGAGAAGTAATGCCACGATGCTTTTCGCTAACTGGCTGAATTACTATGTCTATCAGCGTACCCCCTATGACCTTGAAGACCTTAAAAAAATGTTTGGAAACTGACAATAAACGGAGTTACTTATGAGAAAATTCAAATCAATAGAACTGTTTGCCGGTGCAGGGGGATTGGCATTAGGATTAGAACAGGCAGGTTGGGAACATATTGGTTTAGTGGAAATCGACAAATTTGCTGTGGAAACACTGAAAACCAATCGTCCTGAGTGGAATGTACTTTGTGAAGATATCGAGAATGTCGCCAAAAGAGATTTGGAAAAAGAATTTTCCATTCAAAAAGGAGAGCTTGATTTACTTTCGGGAGGTACTCCCTGTCAGTCATTCAGTTATGCAGGGAAAAAATTGGGTCTGGAAGATATCCGAGGAACAATGTTTTATCATTATGCAAAGTTTCTTCACCAACTACAACCGAAAATGTTCTTGTTTGAAAATGTCAAAGGACTTCTGACACACGATAAAGGACAAACTTACCGTACAATATTGGATATCTTTGAAGACGAGGGATATCATACTGTTTATCAAGTTCTCAATGCATGGAATTTTGGTGTTCCGCAAAAACGGGAAAGGCTCATTACGATAGGTATACGCAAAGACCTGACAGATAAGATTTCTTTTCAATATCCGCAGCCACATAAATATAAACCGTTAATTAAAGATATTCAACTTGACCATAATCCTGATACTGCACAATGTGCCAGATATTCTGAATATAAAGCGAAAATCTTTTCTCTTGTTCCCCCAGGAGGTTACTGGAAAGATATCCCTCCCGATATTGCCAAAGAATATATGAAATCATGTTGGGATATGGAGGGCGGTCGTACAGGAATATTACGGAGAATCAGTCTTGATGAACCCTCCTTAACTGTACTGACAAGTCCCGGTATGAAACAGACCGACAGATGTCATCCGTTAGAGGTACGCCCGTTTTCCTATCGTGAGAATGCCAGAATACAGACTTTTCCCGACAGCTGGATTTTTTGTGGCAGACTTTCTGACAAGTATAGACAAGTGGGAAATGCTGTACCTGTTAATCTTGCCAAAGAACTGGGAACAGCAATTATCAAATCGTTGGAGCTGATGTAATGTTTTCTTTATCATTTATTGACGAACAGTCATTTAAAACGCATATTCAGAAAACATTGGAAACTTATTATAAAAATCAGAAATCCGTTACATTGAAAAAATTCAATGCTAATGTTGTAGACCCTATCAAATTGCTTTTTGACAAATATATTTACCAAAAAAGTTTTGAGGACATACTGAATACAGAAATATACCGTCAAAGGGATAAATCCAATACCAATGCTATCGGTTATTTTCATCAGAACATTTTCCGTTACTTTGAGAACTGTATTGTTCCTCCACAAGGGTGGGATATTATTGTTGAAAAAAACGGTTATCAGATTTTTGTAGAAATGAAGAATAAACACAATACCATGAACTCTTCCTCTTCTCAGAAAACATATATTCAGATGCAAAATAAAATTCTGCAATCTCCCAATGATTATTGTTTTTTAGTTGAAGCTATCGCTCCGGTGTCAAGAAATATCCCGTGGGTTTGTTCTGTCAACGGACAAAGTTGTTCTAATGAACATATCAGACGAGTATCAATAGATAAATTCTATCACATAGTAACCGGTATCGAAGATGCTTTTTATCAGATGTGTATGCAGCTTCCGGAAACGATTGCTGAATTGATAACGGAAACTTTCTCAGATGTTACACAACACGATACGGTAATCGAAGAATTACAAGATAAAAATAAAGATATGCTGAAAGCCTTGTATCTTCTGGCTTTCGGTACTTACAATGGTTTTGACCAATTAAAATAAACACTCACTTCATATTCAGGAGGAAATAAAAATGACTGAACTTCAGAAAATGGGACAAAAAGCAAAACAAGCGTCACAGGTACTGGCAGTAGCTGGCAGAAAGAAAAAAACAGCTCTTCTGGCGATTGCTGACGCATTACTCGACAACAAGACAGCTATTTTGACAAGCAACAAAACAGATTTGGAAAACGGCGAAAAAAACGGTCTTACAAAGTCGTTGCTTGACCGTTTGCGACTGACAGAGGAACGCATTACAGGTATGGCACAGGGTGTCAGAAAAGTAGCGGAATTTGATGACCCTATCGGAGAGATTATCAGCGGACATATTGCCGATAACGGTATGGAAATCAAAAAAGTGAGAGTGCCTATGGGCGTAATCGGGATTATTTTTGAAGCCCGTCCCAATGTCACTTCTGACGCTGCGGCATTATGTCTGATGGCAGGCAGTGCGGTTATTCTGCGTGGCGGAAAAGAGGCTATCCATTCCAACACCGCAATCTCTGATATCATGAGAAAAGCTGTTGCAAGTGTCGGTTTACCCGAAGATTGTATTCAGCTTATCAAAGATACTTCAAGACAATCCTCAGTAGAACTTATGCAGATGAGTGAATATCTTGATGTACTTATTCCCCGTGGCGGTGCAGGACTGATAAAAGCTGTTGTGGAAAATGCCAAAGTTCCCGTTATTGAAACAGGGGTCGGAAACTGTCATGCTGTTGTTGACAAAGACGCTGATTTGGAAATGGCTGTCAATATTATCTTCAACGGCAAAACACAAAGACCGTCTGTCTGTAATGCACTGGAAACGGTTCTTGTGCATAAAGATGTTGCCGAAAAATTTTTGCCTATGCTCAAGACGAAACTTGATGAAAA
Organism: uncultured Ruminococcus sp.; assembly: GCA_902773265.1. Lineage (GTDB taxonomy): Bacteria > Bacillota > Clostridia > Oscillospirales > Acutalibacteraceae > CAG-964. The sequence goes on along the minus strand of CACYDZ010000143.1, from coordinate 410 downwards.
GAATGTGGAAATTCACGGTTGCGATATCACAAGGCAGATTCTTGGCGATTGTGTCATTCCGGCCGGAGAATATGACTGGGCTAATGAATATCTGGATTATAAAATTGCTGTCAAAGTTGTCAGCTCTCTTGATGAGGCAATCGCTCATATCCGACAGTATTCCACAGGTCACAGTGAAGTTATCATTACCGAAAATTATTCTGCACAGCAAAAATTTATTGCACAGGTAGACTCTTCAGCGGTGTATGTCAATGCATCAACACGCTTTACAGACGGCGGTGAATTTGGTATGGGTGCGGAAATCGGCATTTCTACACAGAAACTTCATGCCAGAGGTCCTATGGGACTGAAAGAACTGACTTCCATGAAGTTTATTATCAGCGGTAACGGACAAATCAGACAATAAATTT
>CACYDZ010000142.1 GCA_902773265.1 uncultured Ruminococcus sp. | reverse complement strand
TTAAAATCCTGCCCAAAGGCTCCGCCTTTGGAATCCGCCACTTTTTTGAAAAAAAGTGGACAAAAAACTTTCAATTTTCACCGCCAAAACTGAATGAAAATTCCGAACGAAGTGAGCCGAAAAAGTTTTTGTCGAACTTTTTCGGGCAAGTTCGTGGGGTTCAAGGGCAACGCCCCTGACAGGATTTTAAAGAGCAACGCCCTTTAATGATATGTTCACAAAAACCTATGGATTTTACTGGCAGAGTGTGTTATACTGATAGCATAATAAAAAACAGCTTTTTTGTGACGGTATGATGAGGTGATGTGTTTTGGATTCAGCGGACATATTGATGATGGTAATTATTATTGTATGTATTTTTCTTTCAGCGTTCTTTTCGTCAATAGAAACAGCCTTTTCTACGGTGAGTATAATAAGAATGAAGTATCTTGCCGAACGGGAAAATAAGCGAGCTAAAAAAGTGCTGAAAATTGTTGGTAACTATGATAAAGCACTGACGGCTATTCTTATCGGAAACAACATTGTCAATATAGGGTGTTCGTCAGTGGCTACGGCACTGTGTATCCATTTATTTGGTGATGCAGGTGTAGCGGTCAGTACAGGGGTAATTACGCTTTTGGTACTGACATTCGGAGAAATTATTCCCAAATGTCTGGCAAAAGAAAAATCAGAAACATTCTGTCTATCTACTGCCAACATTCTTTTAGTGATTATGACTATTCTGATGCCGTTTGTGTTTCTTTTTATTGCCTTGAAAACACTTGCTCTTAAACTGTTTTCGAGTGAAAACAGAAAACCATCTGTTACAGAAGATGAGTTGAAAGTTCTTATCGGTACCAGCGAACAGGAAGGCGTATTGGAAGAGCAGGAAAAAGAATTAGTACAGTCGGCATTGGATTTTGATGAAAAGACTGTACAGGAAATTCTGACCCCAAGAGTAGATATTACTGCCATAGATGTGAGCGAAAACACAGAAGAAATTCAGAAAACTATTCTCGAAGAACGCTATTCCCGTATTCCTGTCTATAAAGATGACATTGACAATATTATAGGAATATTGCACACAAGAGATTATCTTGAAGAACGAATGAAGACAGACAACCCTGATATTGAAACACTAATTAAACCTGCCTATTTTATTTATAAGACCAAAAAACTTTCCCATGTACTTGCCGAGCTGAAAAAACAGAAGTTACATATTGCGATTGTCACAGATGATTATGGTGGAACTTTAGGTATTGTCACGATGGAAGATTTGCTGGAAGAATTAGTAGGAGATATCTGGGACGAAGACGAAGTAGAAACTTTAAGTTATCAGAAAATCAGCGAGAATATTTATCATGTCAGTGGAGATATGACGATTTCGGATATGCTGGATTTATTGGAATTGCGTGAAGATTATATCGACAGTGACAGCGTATCCGTAGGCGGTTGGGTAATGGAAAATCTGGGAGATATTCCGCAGAAAGGTGACAGCTTTACTTTTGGAGAAAGTCTGATATTTACTGTTCTGGAAACAGATGGTCAAAGAGTGGAAAAAATCAAGATTGAATATACAGATAAAAAGGAGTAGATTTATGGAATTTTTTGATAATGAAGAAAGACAACAGAAAGTATTGCTGGTCAGCGTAGATACAGGTGGATATGATGTACAGGCATCACTTGACGAACTCTGGGAACTTACCGAAAGTGCAGGAGCAATACCGATAGCCACTATGATACAGAAAAAAGATAAACCCGAAACAGCAACCTATGTAGGAAGTGGCAGACTGGAAGAAATCACGGATTTTTGTGAAAACAACGATATTGATTTGCTGATTTTCGATTGTGAGCTGACGCCGACACAAATCCGCAATATTGAACAGGCAACCAATATCCGTACAATAGACCGAACGATGTTGATTCTGGATATATTTGCATTGCGGGCAAAATCAAAAGAGGGAAAATTACAGGTAGAACTGACACAACTTAATTATATGCTGCCTAGACTGACAGGAAAAGGAATTGCCATGTCCAGATTAGGAGGCGGTATTGGAACAAGAGGTCCCGGAGAAACTAAACTGGAAACCGATAAAAGACATATCCGCCGCAAGATGGAAACCCTCAAGGAACAGCTCAGAGAAGTGGAAACACACCGCAATATGCTGAAAAACAGACGAAAAAAAGACGGTATTATCACTGTCGCAATAGTTGGTTATACCAATGCAGGTAAATCCACTTTAATGAATTATCTGACAAATGCAGGTGTTCTGGCAGAAGATAAACTCTTTGCTACGCTTGACCCCACTTCAAGAGCATTGAAATTACCAAATGGAGTCAGCGTCATGTTGATTGACACCGTAGGACTTGTCAGACGCTTACCGCATCATCTGGTAGAGGCTTTTAAATCTACTTTGGAAGAAGCTGTATTTGCAGATATTATTTTAAATGTCTGTGATGCTTCGTCAGAAGAAGCCCTGTTACATCTGGAAGTGACTAGAGATTTGCTGAAAAGTCTGGGCTGCGAAAATACAGCGATTATTCCTGTTCTGAATAAATGGGATAAAGTCAAAAATAATGGTACAACTGTACCGATAGTCGGTCATTGTGTCAAAATCAGTGCCAAGAACGGTATGGGAATTGACAAGCTCCTGCAAAGTATTCAGGATAATTTACCCATACAGATACACAGTGTAAGCATATGTATTCCGTTTGCCAACGGCGGACTGGCAGCCGAAATCCGTCGGAAAGCAACTTTACTCAGTGAAGAATATACTGCTGACGGAATAGTTGTCAATGCATTGGTCAAGAACGATATGTATGAAAAATTAAAAAAATATATCACAGAAGAAAGTGAGTAAACTCTTATGAATATACAGGTAGGCGATGTACTGGAAATGAAAAAAACACACCCTTGTTCTTGTAAGACTTTTGATGTCTTGCGGGTAGGTATGGATTTCAAAATCAGATGTCAGAAATGCGGACATGAAATTATGGTAGCACGCTCTAAAATCGAAAAAAATATCAAAAAAATCAATGGTGTTTCTCCTTATAAAATCTGAACATCACTAATGTTTATCTGCCTTTCGGCGGTAACAATGAAAAGTTTTTGTCGAACTTTTTTCAAAAAGTTCGTGGGGTCGAGGGGCAAAGCCCCTCGTGGGATTTTTAAGGGCAACGCCCTTAAACTCCCCAAGAGAATCCAAAATCTGCGTAAGCAGATTTTGACAAGCATTATGTACAATAAATATATACTGTCTGTCACCCTGAACGAAGTGAAAGGTCTTAAAAAGATTTTGATATTCAATTAATTACCGGGATAATATGCAAATAGTAATGAATGTTTAGAACTGCCATTCTATTCCATATTTTTTACATGGGATTCGATAAATTTGATTTCCGTTTCGTCCAAACCGTATTTTGTGTAGAGCTGACGGTCGATTTCGGCAATGGATTTTGACCAGTCAATGTCGGAGTTGGAGGTGAAGTCTTGAAGAGGAACATATTTCCAAGTGTCTCTATGATTATGCTGAGTGATTTTTAGTACACCCAGCATGGTTCTTGCGAATTTCGTTTTAATATATTTCAAACACGCTTCGGCATCCTCGCGTGAGTTGAATGCACCAATTGCAATAAATGATTGTGTATAGCCGATTAACGGCGTGCCAATTAACGGCGTGCCGATTAACGGCGTAGATAAAACTTCTCCTATTGCACCGGAACCATTACTTGCAGGTAAAATAACCTTATATTTATATAAATTTTCATGTTCTTCTAAATAAGTTTTATCTACAAATTTATACATCCTTTTATTTTTAACAAGTCCGAGTATTTTTGCATATCCGTCAATTTCTTCCTCGTGAAACACTTCAAGCTGACTGAAAATTGAAGTAGTTAGTCGTTTTTCTTTTCCTCCGCTTCCAATAATATTTCTATATTCGGGATAGTCCTTATATAGATTATCCAAATCAAATTTATTTTGTAAAAAAATTAATTCATCTATATAGTGCTTGGGCTTTGTGTTTAAAACTTTGTGCAGAATAGAATTTAATTCTGGGTAAACTGAAAAAATAGTAATTGCTCCATAATTTTTTGTTTTATCACGATAAGTAATCGCTATTCCACCCTCGATATCTGTATTAGTGAATACAGCAGCACTGTTTTGCTCATAATACATAACTTTTAAATGCTCATCGTCCAACATTTTCTGATTCCATTGCTTTGGTGTCTTGCCGGCATTAAACAAAAACCTTGCTGGAGTAATCAGCATAACTTTATCAGCTATTTCAAATGAACTATCCATAAAGTTATTGTATATAGGTTTGTCCGATGTACCTTCTGTTTCCTCATTAAAAGGTGGATTACCAATGATAAAATCAAACTTCATGTTGTTCTCTCCTTTTTTTATTCTGATAAAGGTGTCGTTTCTGTTCCAATATCATTAACTTAAGTCTGTCATTCCGAACGAAGTGAGGAATTTTACTTTGAGAGATTATGCCAAAATCTGCTTACGCAGATTTTGATTTGATTTTTTAGCCGATTAAAGGGCTGCCGCCCTTTAAAATCCTGCTAAGGGGCTTTGCCCCTTAACCCCACCACT
>CACYDZ010000141.1 GCA_902773265.1 uncultured Ruminococcus sp. | reverse complement strand
TCTCCCGTCACATTATACGGAGAACAGCGTTGTTTACAGCGGTACTCACGATAATGATACCATTATGGGTTGGTTTGATACGGCAAAAGAAGCAGATGTCAGATTTGCGGTAGATTACTGTAAACTCAATGACGGTGAAGGATATAACTGGGGTATTATCCGCACAGCTTATGAAAGTGTGAGTAAATACGCCATTATCCAGATGCAGGATATTCTTGGACTTGGCAGCAAGGCAAGAATGAATATTCCGTCCACCTTGGGCGGCAACTGGGTCTGGAGAGTAAAAGGCGATGTTCTGACAGATGAACTTGCCGAAAAACTGAAGACCTTAGCTACTACATACGGTCGATTGGAGGAATAAAACCAATGAACAAAGAGAAAATGATGAACAATATCATCGAACTGGCAAAAAGTGACTACTGTAAAGAGTTGAATGAACTTTCTCCCGCAGAACTTCACTATGTTGTCGGTAAAGCAGTGATGGGCGAAATCAGTGATAAGTGGAATACGGCAAAGAAAAACCACGCAAGCAAAAGAAGAGCATATTATTTTTCCGCAGAGTTTCTGATGGGAAGAATGATGTACAACAATCTTTTCAATATGGGTATTCTTGACGAAGTCAAAGATATGCTTGCCGAAAAAGGTATCGACATCAATGTATTTGAAGAAGTTGATGATACAGCTTTGGGCAATGGCGGTCTTGGTCGTCTGGCAGCTTGTTTCCTTGATAGTGCGGCAACACACGATGTTCCCCTTGACGGTTATGGAATCCGCTATAAATATGGTCTGTTCAAACAACTTTTTGAAAACGGTCATCAGGTAGAAGTTGCTGACGACTGGCAGAGATTTGATGACCCCTGGTGTATCAGAAGAGAAGAAGATGCTGTACTGGTTCATTTCAGAACACAGACAGTCCGTGCTGTTCCTTATGATATGGCAGTTATCGGCTATGGTACAGACAACATCAACACTTTGCGTCTTTGGCAGGCTGAACCGATAGAAAGTTTTGACTTTGTTGCTTTCAACAACAGTGATTACACAGGTGCTGTTGCTGACAAGAATGCGGCAGAAGATATCTCCAAAGTACTCTATCCCAACGATAACCAGTATCAAGGTAAAGTATTGCGTTTAAAACAGCAGTATTTCTTCAGCAGTGCTTCCATACAGGATATCATGAAACGATATAAAGCAAAATACGGCAATGATTTCAGCCACTTTGCCGATGAATATGCTATTCAGCTTAACGACACACACCCTGTTATTGCTATTCCCGAACTGATGAGATTGCTGTGTAAAGAGGGTGTAGATGAAAATGTTGCTTTTAATATTGCACAGAAAACTTTCAATTACACCAACCACACTGTACTCGGCGAAGCACTGGAAAAATGGAATGTTGGTCTGATGAGAGATGTCATTCCCGAAGTATTCGACTACATTGAAAAAATCCAGTGGCATATGGGACAGGATTTCCACGACAGAGACATTGACTGGGGTACACGCAAAAGAATGAACATCATTGACCATGAGCGTCAGATTGTACATATGGCAAAACTGGCTATCTATGTATCCAGTCATACCAATGGTGTTGCAGCTATTCACACCGAAATTCTGAAAAATGATGTCCTCAAAGACTGGTACAAACTTTACCCTGAAAGATTCCAGAACAAAACCAACGGTATCACACAGAGAAGATGGCTTGGACTTTGTAACCCTGAACTTTCACAGTTTATCACCGACAGAGTTGGCGAAGGCTGGCTGAAAAATCTGGATATGCTTTCAGCACTCAACGATAAGATTGATGAAAATACCGTCAACGAATTTAATGCTATCAAGAGAATCAAGAAACAACAGCTTTCCGATTTCATTCTGAAACATGAAGGTGTCTATATCAATCCTGATTTTATTTTTGATGTACAGGTCAAGAGATTGCATGAGTACAAAAGACAGCTGATGAATGCTTTCTCTATTGTAGCTATTTATCAGAAACTGAAAGCAGGCGAACTTCCTAACTGGAATCCGACAGCGTTTATTTTCGGTGCAAAAGCCGCTCCCGGTTATGCAAGAGCTAAGGCTATCATCAAATACATCAACGAAATTGCTAAACTTGTCAACAACGACCCCGAAACAAAAGACAAATTACAGGTTGTTTTCGTTTCCAACTTCAATGTTTCCTATGGCGAGAAGATTTATCCCGCAGCAGATATTTCTGAACAGATTTCTACCGCAGGTACAGAAGCATCAGGTACAGGCAACATGAAATTCATGCTTAACGGTGCAGTAACACTGGGTACTTATGACGGTGCTAATGTGGAAATCACCGAAAAAGCAGGAGAAGAAAATGAGTATATCTTTGGGGCAAGTGTAGAAGAAATCAATACGCTGAAAGCAGAACACAGCTACTATTCCAGAAATCTTTATAACGCAAACGCTACTCTTAAAGGAGCAGTTGACACATTGACTGACGGTACATTCTCAGATGGTATCGAAACCAATGAAGACAAGCGTAATAAAGAAGGTACTTTTGCAGAGTTGTCCAAATCTATTCTTGACGGAGCACACTGGCACAGAGCAGACCACTATTATATTATGCTTGATTTACAGTCTTATATTGACAAGAAGATTGAAGTCAACCAGAGTTATGCTGACAGAATAAAATTCGGTACACAGTGTCTTAAAAATGTAGCCAACGCAGGATTTTTCTCTTCCGACAGAACAATCCTTGACTATGCTGAGAATATCTGGGGATTAATCAAAAAATCTGAATAAAATTTTTATTCTTTCGGTGACAATGCCTTTTACAGGTGTTGTCACCGTTTTTCAGGTCAAGGGCGTTGCCCTTGACAATCCCATCAGGGGCGTTGCCCCTGAACCCCACGAACTTTTTGAAAAAAGTTCGACAAAAACTTTTAATTGTCACAGCTGAAAGTCAGATAATCATTCCGAACGAAGTGAGGAATCTTACAAAAAGATTTCTCATCGAAATGACAAACAGCGTTATTTCTCACGCTTGTTTGCTTAACTCTCCGTATCGGAGGATTATCTTATCGAGAGGAGTTCCATGTTCCAGTTCTGACAGCATGGTTTCAGCAGGGTTTGTCCGTTCAGCAATGCGTTGGTAAAGCGGTTCAAGATATATCTCTTCACCGAAACCACGCTCTGTAAGTCCCTGTCGGCAAAGGTCAAGGATTTTCTTTGTCAGAGCATACAGACCGTCCATATCAATATAGGCAGGTTTATGACGGCGGACAAGATAATGACGCAATTCCACAACATTATAACCATTATTGTAAAGAGATTTGTCTTTTTTCAAAAGGGAAAGCAGTTCTTCTGTCTTAGTGAAAAGTCCCGAATGAAAAGCGGAAACCGTCATCACATCGCTTATTGGCTGACAGCAACAGCTTCGGAACTCAACAGTACCACGAAAGGTCAGGTCTTCCGTTTTAAAGGTGCGGAGATAGACAATATCTTCAGGCTGAGGATGGAATATCATAGAATGAATGGAACCGTTTTCCTGATATTCTCCCGTCAGACTTTCCGTATTGAAATATTCCAAAATATTCACAGGAGAAAAATTCAGATATTTTCCGTTTCTCTCTACACAATAAATAGCAGTGGTAGAAAGATAATTCAGCAAATCGTCAACAGTATTTATGTCGCAATCATACATTCCCACATTATGGGGATTGATACCATGTGTACTGTTTTCCCAGAGCATATCACGACAGCAGAGAAAATCATTCTGACTTTCTTCCAACAGTACCGAATTACTGAACAGCAATGCCTTTATAGGTTCAAGTTGATTGAAAGTATGGATAATCTGTGAAAGTTTGTCCTTTGTGACATCAATTTGTACTTGAGAGGCACTCGAAAACATTCCGAACTGCGGATAGTGGTGAAAATACATTGGCAGACTGAAGTATTTGGGGAAAGATGACAAATGGTGAAAAAGCATTTTATATCTGCCATTTTCAATCGGAACATTGTGATTTATTTTACGGTTGGGATTGATACCCATACCTGTCAATGTATAGTGAAAAGTCGTGAAATATTCCTGCACGAACTTGTAATATCTTTGGAAACGCCCGTATATCGTATGGAGTTCTGTTTCCTTGCCGAATGAGAATTCCATATTGTTATAGGAACAGTCATAGGAAAATATATCATTGGTTGCCTTGTTCCATGCAGAATAGATATACCCCTGTTCGTCAATACCTGTGGGAACAAAGTCAAATTCTTTCAGAAAAAGACTTGTCAGTTGATGAACAATATTGAAATCAACCGCCTGATGGTCAAGGTTGACAATCGGCATTTCTATTTCCACACCGATAAAACTGCTTTCTTTGTGTTCAGTAGGACGGATATAGCGGTTATAAAGTTGTTTGATGATTTTCTTTTTCGTCATATTATCACCTACAAATTGGCAAAAATCCGATAAAGCAACTTCATGGATTCTTCGCTTTCAAAATATTCATGTTCATGATTGGTTCCTGTTTTTATCAGCTTACCCTTATAATAAGCCAGAAGTCTGGTAAAGGGTAACGGCTGCCAGACTTCCTCGCTCAACGGCACAGTGGCGAACAATGTACTGTTTCCCTTGTTGAGATAATACAGCGTTCCTTTACAGTTGGTATGGACATAAAGATACTTACCATCTGAAAACATAAGGTTCAGCTTATTGCCCTGTGACATATTGCAGATAATCTCATCAAAAAGACGGAACCTTTCTTCAAAATGCAGTCTTGTTCCTTTCTGCGACTGAAGTGTATTCAGTCTGTCCGTCAGATACAGCAATATTCTTTCGCTGTCAGTATCACCAAGTTGTTTTCGGATATATTGACTTAACGGAGAATACTCAAATATAGTTCCGTTATGAATCAGTGTCCAGCATCTGCCTGTATTATCTTTTGTGGTAAAGGGGTGA
>CACYDZ010000140.1 GCA_902773265.1 uncultured Ruminococcus sp. | reverse complement strand
TTTCTTCTTTTACTGTACTCATAATCGCTATATGTTGTCTGTCTCATTTTATCCGCTCCTATACTTTCGCATTGTATCTTCATTATAGCATAGTCTGAACTTTTTATATTTTATTTTTCTGATTTAGAGATAGTTTTTTGTTTAAATCAGTGTTTCCTTAAAATCACAGGCAAAACTTACAACGAAAAAAACGCAAACTTGTACAGTAATTGTCAAATAAAAATCAAATTCAATAGGTAAAAAGCGATAATCTGTTTTTTGTCAGATTATCGCTTTTACATTAATCATCTGCATCACAAAATATTGCTAATAGTTCTTCCACTTGAAAAAATGTTTTTTCTGTTCTCATGATACCATCTCTCGACAGATTTTTTTATTTTTCTTTTTTCATCGAACTCGCATTTCTTTAAGAAAACGGCTACTGTTTATGTAGCAGCCGTTGCAACTGATGAGGGTTGTCTGACAAGACCGAAACTGATAGTAATTGCTTTGTTGACCATGTTCATGGCATTGTTATCCAGACAGCCCATTTTTTCTTTTAATCTGGTTTTGTCAATCGTGCGGATTTGCTCCAGAAGGACAACAGAATCTTTCATCAAACCACAGCGTTGTGCAGTAAGGTGAATGTGTGTCGGCAGATTTGCTTTGGATTGCTGACTGGTAATTGCGGCAGCGATGACAGTCGGACTGAATTTATTGCCGATATCATTCTGTACAATAAGTACAGGGCGTATACCACCTTGTTCAGACCCAACAACGGGACTTAAATCTGCATAAAATATATCTCCACGCCTGATAATCACAATTTTTCACACTCCGTAAATTGATAATAATGGTTACAACATTATTTTTACCTTGCTGATTATATTTTATACCTTTCATAATATAGTATATTGTATTTTTTTTCTGTTGACACCGAAGATATTTACAGAGTATTTTCAAGCAAAAGTACTACGGTCTATACATAAGACCATAGTACTTTCAGGAAATTATTTAAGATAATATTTCAACAGATTTTCGATAATTTCATCTCGTTCAAAACTGCTGACGATTTTTCTGGCATTTTTATGTGTAGTAATGTAGGTAGGGTCGCCAGACATGAGATATCCGACCAGTTGATTAATAGGGTTATACCCCTTTTCCTGTAATGCATCATAGACGACTTTCAGTTGTTTTTTCATATCTTTTTCAGCAAGTGGAGAAAATATCACCGTTTTACTTTCCATCATATTACACCTCCATGAGCAGTTACTCTACACATCAATTATATACCAGTTCTGCTAAAAAATCAACCGAATATTGTCTGAAATTTTTTCAGATAGTGTAAATTATTATGAACGCAGTGTGGCACCGATTTTTTCCAGAGCATTCATGACTTTCTGCATAGTGGAATTTGCCTGTTCGTCAGTGAGCGTACTGTCTTTACTTCTCATCGTCACATTAAAAGCGACACTTTTTTTACCGCTTTCAATCTGTTTTCCCTGATAGACATCGAACAACTTGACTGTTTCAATCAGTTTACCGCCGGCTTTTTCGATTGTTCTCTGTAATGTGATAACAGGAATATCTTCATCACAAATAAGAGCGATATCACGGGTAACGGCAGGATATTTGGGAAGCGGCGTATAATGTTTCTGATTGTCGGCATACTGATAGAGGATATCCATATCTATACGCAACAGATATACTCTGGTATTGATACCGTAATTTTCAGCACATTTCGGGTGTACTTCACCGATAACACCGAGTTTTTCACCGTTTACGGAAAGTACGGCACATCTTCCGGGATGGAAAGTATATTCATCACTGCTTGCCTGAATATCGTAATTTTTCAGACCGACTTTCTCTAACAATGTTTCCAGAATACCTTTAGCGGTAAAGAAATCTGCCTCACTGCCGTACATACCGGCAACCAGTACATTTTTTTCGATAGGGAGCTTATCGGGTTCAGTGGGGATATATTCACGGCACATTTCGTATAAATAAACATCACTGTTGCGGTTGTTGTAGTTTCTGGCAAGAATTTCCATCATAGACGGCAACGCAGTCGTTCTCAT
>CACYDZ010000139.1 GCA_902773265.1 uncultured Ruminococcus sp. | reverse complement strand
TCTTCTTCTTTTGTTTGTTTTATACGGATATTATACCGTTATTTTTTGCATTTGTCACTATATTTTTTCAAATTATCTGTTGCACCAATCAAATCTATGTGTTAAAATTAGGTTTCGGAATGTGCTTAGCACTGGTAAACCTATATTTTTTATGAAAGGCTGATTGTCTATGTCCGAAAATTCGGCAATAGGTGTCTTTGACAGTGGTCTTGGCGGTCTGACCGCCGTCAAAGAACTGGTTCAATTTCTTCCCCATGAAAATATTGTGTATTTCGGTGATACAGGAAGAGTTCCTTACGGTAACAGAAGTCGGGAAACAATTACACGCTATGCCATGCAGGACGCAAGATTTTTACAATCTAAAGATATTAAAATACTTATTGCCGCCTGTGGTACAGTGAGTTCTGTTGCAGGGGACTTGGGAAAAGAATTTCATATTCCTTATACGGGCGTTCTCAAACCTACGGCAATCACCGCCGCTAAAACTACCAGAAATGGGAAAATCGGCGTTATCGGTACAACCGCTACCGTCAACAGTTCGTCTTACAAAAAAGCTATCCAGCGTATCAATCCTGATTTGCAGGTATTTCAACAGGATTGTCCGCTGTTCGTTCCTCTCGTGGAAAACGGCTTCATTGACCGTAGCGATATTGTAGTAAGAACTGTTGTGGAAAGATATCTCGCCGTGCTGATGGAAAATCAGGTGGATACCCTGATTTTGGGCTGTACCCATTATCCTATTCTGCGTGATGTTATCGCTGATGTTATGGGGGAAAATGTTGCTTTGATAGATTCCGGACGGGAAACCGCAAGATATGCCCTCCATCTTATCCAAAAATATAACCTCGCCAATCCGCAGAAAAAACACGGTATCTGCGAATATTATGTGAGTGATAATCTGGATAACTTCAGCAAGATTGCCGGTATCTTTCTTGGAAAATCTGTCAGCAATGTTCAGCAAATTAAAATCGAACATTATTAATATATGTTCGGATTGTTTATCCCACACATTCAGCTATGACAATGAAAAGTTTTGTCCACTTTTTCAAAAGTGGTGGGGTCAAGGGGCAACGCCCCTTGTGGGATTTTTAAGGGCAAAGCCCTTAAACTCCCCGTAAAAATCCAAAATTTGCGTATACAAATTTTGACAAGCAAGGAGATGTTTTTATGCAGGCAAAAAATCAGAACGAAAATTTTTTGATTGATATTCTGGGTACGCAGACACCTGAAAATGCTCAAAAAGATACTATCAGCTTTACCACTGTCGGCGGATATATGTCTACCAAAACAGGTGACCGACTTATCCGCTATAAGGAATATGACCCCGATAACCCATCTGTACACCTCACAACAATGATTAAAGTGGAAGACAAACAGATTTCTATTATCAGAAACGGTGATAAAAAAGGTCAGCTTATTCTTGAACTGGATAAAAGACATCAGTGCTATTATCCTACTCCGCTTGGTTCGGTGATTGTGGGTATCTATACTAAAAAAATGGATATTGATATGAATAATTCGGGCGGTAAAATTTCGGTGGAATATACTCTGGATTTTGATTCTACTGTCGTCAGTGAAAATACATTTGCTATCAATGTAAGGAAAAATTGATAGCTTAATTTTTTAGAAAGGTGGAAGAATATTATGTCTGATGTATTTAAGAATGTCGTGGACAGCCTCAGAAAGGAAATTCTTGACGCTATTGAAAAAGCTGTCGCTAAAGGACAACTTGTCAAAGCGGAAATTCCTGAATTTGTTATTGAAGTACCTGCGGATAAGAAAAACGGTGATTTGGCTGCTAATGTCGCTATGGCTTGTGCAAGAGTTTTCCGAACCGCTCCGAGAAATATTGCCAATATTATTATGGAAAATCTCTCTTTGGAAAATACCTTTATTGCTAAAGTGGAAGTGGCAGGAGCGGGATTTATCAATTTTTTCCTTGACAGCCGTTATTATGCACAGGTGATTAAAACAGTGCTTTCCGAAAAGGAAAATTACGGTAAATCGGATTTTGGCAAGGGAAAACGGATTTTATTGGAATTTGTTTCCGCTAATCCGACAGGTCCTATGCACATTGGTAATGCTCGTGGCGGTGCTTTGGGAGATTGTCTGGCAAGCGTCTTACAGAATGCCGGCTATGATGTGCAAAGAGAATTTTATGTCAATGACGCAGGTAATCAGATTGAAAAATTCAAAACTTCTCTGGAAGTCCGTTATCTGCAAATCTATGACAACTCCGTTACTATGCCTGAAGACGCTTATCAGGGTGCGGATATTATAGAACACGCTAAAAATTTTAACAATCTGTATGGGGATAAATATGTGAATGTTCCCTCTGAAGAACGCAGAAAAGCTCTTTGTGATTTTGCGTTGCCCGTCAATATCGCCAATCTGAAAAAAGACCTTCTGAAATACCGTATCGAATATGATAATTGGTTTTTGGAAAGTTCCTTACATAACAGCGGTGCGGTAAAGGATATTATCGAAAAGCTGAAACAGTCAGGCTACACCTATGAACTTGACGGAGCTTTGTGGTTTAAGACTACCGCTTTCGGTGATGATAAAGACCGTGTGTTGATGCGTGCCAATGGTATTCCTACCTATCTGGTACCGGATATTGCCTATCACTACAATAAATTAGTGACCCGTAATTATGATGTTGCGATTGATATTCTGGGAGCTGACCATCACGGTTATATTCCCCGTATCAAAGCCTCTATGCAGGCGTTGGGAGTTAATCCCGACAGACTGGATATCATTATTATGCAAATGGTTCGTCTGATAAAAGATAATGAGGTTTATAAGGTTTCCAAGCGTTCGGGAAAAGCGGTAACATTGAGTACTCTCATTGAAGAAGTTTCGGTTGATGCGGCAAGGTTCATCTTCAATATGCGTGAGGCAAATACGCAGATGGATTTTGATATTGATTTGGCAATTACACAGGATTCACAGAACCCTGTCTACTATGTACAGTATGCCCATGCAAGAATCTGCAGTATTCTCAAGGCTCTGGAAAATGATGGCATTACTGTGCGTGAATGCCGTGATGAAGAACTGGCTTTACTCACTGCGTCTGAAGAAAAAGAGTTAATCTCTTATATCGCTGATTATACAGGCGAAATTATTTCCTCTGCCAAAGAATATGACCCGACTAAAATTACTAAATATGTCTTACATCTTGCTGCTTTGTTCCATAAATTCTATAATGCCTGCCGTGTAAAAGGTGACAACGAAAGTCTTATGCAGGCAAGACTGAATTTGTGTGTTGCCACAAAAATTGTTATCAGAAATGTGTTGACTATGCTGAAAATCAATGCTCCTGACAGTATGTGAGGGGAGTTTAAGGGCTTTGCCCTTAAAAATCCTATCAGGGGCGTTGCCCCTGAACCCCACGAACTTTTTGAAAAAAGTTCGACAAAAACTTTTAT
>CACYDZ010000138.1 GCA_902773265.1 uncultured Ruminococcus sp. | reverse complement strand
TAAAAATCCCACAAGGGGACTTTGTCCCCTTGACCCCTACCACTTTTGAAAAAGTGGACAAAACTTTTAATTGTCATAGCTGAAAGTCGGATAAACACGCAAAAAAGCCGTCTGTTAAGACGGCTTTTTTGCATCACTGACTGACAACAGACCACTGTTCATGGATAAACGGGACAACTTCATTCTGAGAGATATTCAATACAAAGGCAATTTCATCATAAAATATATGTTCTGCATCTTTTAAAATCCGCTCATCAGCAATATGCAATTTTCTTCCTGATTTTTTCTGCATTTCTTTATGGCGATAGAGTGTTTTTATCAGTCTTGCCAGCTTGATACGGTCGCCCTCTGAAACAATTTCCTTGTATTTTTCTTTTCTGACATCTTCATTATCAATCCAAATCACTTCTTCGTGGGGCATCTGACGGATAATTGCCATGATTTCCTCTTTGGACAACACATCTCTCATTTTAGCTACAAGACTTGCATTGCTCTTTGGCACAAGCAATTCCGCATTCTTGTTGTGTACGGGAATGAGTACATAATACTCCATCATCTTATCTCTGAACTCTTTCTGAATAATACCTTTAATTTCACATACGCCTTCGTTCCTGTAAATCACAAATGTTCCTGCTTTGTACATTACCTGATAACTCCTTTCTCTTCAACAACACTTTTTCAGACAGTCTGTTATTTTATCACTTTTCTAAAGAAATGTGTCAAAAATTATTCTGCAAATTCCTGACTGTACCCCAATGGTATTTTTCCGCTGACAAAGTTTGAAATTAATTTGAACTCTATAAAAAATAAATCTCCGATTGAAATTTATTATACCATAAATTTCTATTTTTTGTTATAGGCAAAAGATACAAATATCAGATTTTTTATTGCCAAAAGCTATACAATTTTCGCTTTTTCTCATTCAGCAATTTAATGTATCCAGAAGTGTTTTCAGCTGTTCCAAAGTGAACAAGGTATTCAATATTTCCAGCAGTGCTTTAGTGGAAATATAGGGTGGCAATTCCAGATAATGCAATAAGTCACTGCGTCTTTTTTTACTGTCGGGATAACCTGATAATCTGAGATTGAACAGGTCAGTTCTGGTGATGGTGTGCTGTACAGTATTTTTCGATGGAATGTCACAGATTGTTACTCCTGCTCTGCCCAATACTTCAGTCAGCAATTTTTCGTCAATTCCTTCCACTCCCAGAAATCCCTCTTTAGACGGTTTATCCTTTCTTTTTTCCTTACCGACAATCTGCGGAATATACGCATTCTTTATCTTGTTTTCGGGGATTATTCCTTTGAGATAGTTGCGGATAACAAATCCTGCACTGTCGCTGTCTGTAAGAATAACAATCCCCTGTTTTTCGGCAAGTTTCTTCATAAGAGCGACTTTCTCTTTATCCTTGAAAATCCGAAATCCGTTTGTTTCGATGATGGTTGCCTCTATGACCCTTTTCAAGTGCATTTTATCATATTTCCCCTCAACGATTACCGCCTCTTTAATTTTTATCATACGCTGTTTTAACTCCTTTTTCTCCTGTTTTTTTCTATTATACATCTGATTTTACTTTTTGCAAACGGTTGCAATTTTCAATAAATGATGATAGAATATACTTTACAATGCGATAGTTATGTTATCCTGAAAAAAGGTGGTGTGAGTATTAATGATAAAAAGTATGACAGGTTATGGAAATTGCCGAAAAATCGTGGACGGGCGGGAAATCAATGTGGAATTGCGTTCTGTCAATCACCGCTATCTGGAAATCTCCTGCAAAGTACCTAAAGAAATGAACTTTCTGGAAGAAAAAATCAAGTCTGCCATCAAACAATCTGTTTTTCGTGGAAAAATAGATATTTATGTCAGTGTAGGTGCTGATGAAAACGAACAGGCTATCGTCAGTGTCAATCATGCTCTGGCAAGCGGTTACCTTCAGGCTTTACGGGAAATTGCTGAAAAATATCAGCTTCCTGATGATATTACCGTCATGTCGCTTTCCAGATACAATGATATTTTCAGATTGACGAAACCTCCTGCTGATGAAGAAAAATTATGGAACAGTGTAAAAGCCGTACTTGATGAAGCTGTTGTCAGATTTCTGGATATGCGTACTGCTGAGGGGGAAAAACTCTATAAGGATATTACAGAAAGATGTGTCAAAATTCTGAGCCTTGTGGATAAAATTGAACAGAAATCTCCCGAAATCGTAGAAAGCTACCGAAAAAAACTTACCGACAAAATCAATGAACTGCTTGATGATTCTACCGTTGACGAACAACGCATTATTACAGAAGTCGCCATATTTGCGGATAAGATTGCCGTTGATGAAGAAACGGTCAGACTGAAAAGCCATTTTGACCAATTTACCCATATATTGAACGGCAGTGGGGCTGTCGGCAGAAAGACAGACTTCATCTTGCAGGAAATGAACAGGGAAACCAATACTATCGGGTCTAAAATACAGGATATCCTGATTTCCCATACCGTTGTTGAAATCAAATCTGAACTGGAAAAAATCCGTGAACAAATCCAGAATATCGAATAAAAGATTATGGGTGTTGCTCCACGAACTTTTAAAAAAGCTCGACAAAAACTTTCAAGGTTTACTCCATTGGAATGATTTATCCAACTGTCAGCTATGACAATGAAAAGTTTTTTGTCCACTTTTTTTCAAAAAAGTGGGCAGGGTTAAGGGGCGGCAGCCCCTTAGCGGGATTTTTAAGGGTGGCAGCCCTTAAACTCCCCGAGAAAATCCAGAATTTGCGTACGCAAATTCTGACATCATTCCTCACAAAGTCATATTCCCCACTGCGTTCACGATGATACTCTTCAGCTAATAACATTTAGGAAGAAACTCTCCAATACAGAAAGGACAGAATACAGTATGCAGTTAATCAACATAGGCTTTGGTAATCTTGTTTCGGCTGAAAAAATTATTGCTGTGGTGTCACCTGATTCCGCACCTATCAAAAGAATTATTCAGGACGCTAAGGAACAGGGACTGCTCATTGATGCTACCTATGGGCGGAAAACCCGTTCGGTCATTATTGCCGAAAGTCAGAATGTCATACTTTCGGCAATCAATCCCGAAAGTATCGGCAACAGAGCAAATATTGAAACAGGTGATAACAATGGATAAAGGCAAAGTCATATTGATTTCAGGCCCTTCAGGCGTGGGAAAAGGTACAGTTGTCAAAGAAATCGTCAAAGACCAAAATTATGTTCTTTCCGTTTCTGTAACCACAAGAAATCCCCGTGAGGGGGAAATTGACGGGGTCAGTTATTTCTTTACCACAAAGGAAGATTTCCTGAAAAGAATTGAGAACCATCTTATGCTGGAATATGCCCAATACAACGGCAACTTTTACGGTACACCAAAAGACTATGTTGAACAGACAGTTGCTCAAGGCAAAAATATCATTCTAGAAATTGAAGTACAGGGTGTGGAACAGGTCAAAAAACTCATCCCTGAAGCCGTCAGTATTTTCATTATGCCCGATAAAGCGGGCGTTATTGAACATCGCTTACGCAAACGGGGTACTGAGGACGAACAGACTATTCAGAACCGATTGAAAATTGCCCTTAATGAAATGAAACAAGCCCACAAATATGATTATATCGTCATTAACGGCGAACTGGAAAAATGTATTGATGATATCAAGTCGGTCATTAACGCCGAACAATATAAAAAAGACAATATGCTTGATTTTGTAAAAGGAGTGCTTGAAAATGATGAAAAGACCCTCTGTCAGTGATATGCTGGAAAATAAAACGACAAGATATTCTCTGGTAATTGCCGTTGCCAAAAGAGCAAGAGAAATTGCCGCTGATGGCAAAAAAAGAGGAATTGTTCTTGATGAAAAACCGGTATTGCTTGCCATAGAAGAATTTAAAAAACACAAGTACAATATCCTTGAACCCGATATCAATGAATGATAAAAAAATTATCCTTGTCGGTGTTGCAGTGGAAAAGACAGTCAGTCATTTTGATAAGTGTTTCGACTATATTTTACCGCCATCACTTTATCGTGAAGTTCCTGTCGGTTGTCGGGTGATGATACCTTTCGGCAACGGCAACAGTGTTCGTCAGGGTATGATTATGTATGTAAAAGAAGTCGTGACACTGGAAACAAAGTATAAAGAAATTTCCTCATTCATTGATGATAAGCCTGTTTTAAGTACCGAACTTGTCGGGCTTGTCGAATTTATGAAAGACCATTATTTCTGTACTTTCTATGACGCTGTAAAAACCATTCTCCCGACAGGGATTAATTATCAAATCAAAACTTTTTACCGTATCGATAAAGATAATCCCGTTGCCTATGAAAACATGGACAACGATGAACAACAGATTTATACCTATCTTTCTCAACGGAAAAAAAGTGTTCTGCGTGAAGAAATCGTTCACGATTTGCTTATTCCTCCAAACAACAATGTCATTCACCGAATGTACAGGAAAGGTATTCTGGATAAGCATGACGAAACCAAACGCAACACGGCTGATAAATTTCTGAAAATGATACGCATAAAAAACAATCCGCCAAATGTAAAACTTTCCGACAGACAACAGGAAGTTCTGGAAACACTTACCGCTGTCCATAGTGTATCCGTCAAAGAACTCTGTTATTTTACAGGCTGTACAAAGTCCATTCCCGATACGCTGGTCAGAAAAGGCTTTGCGGAATATTTTGATGAGGAAGTTTTCCGCACACCGTATCTTTACCGCAGTACCCATCAGCAGAAAGCAGAAATTTTTCTGACTGCCCAACAACAACAAGCCTATAATGACCTTGAAAAACGCTATTTTTCCCATAAGGCACAGGTTTCTCTTTTATACGGCATTACAGGTTCGGGAAAAACTTCTGTCTTTATGAAACTGATTGATACGGTCAGTGATGACGGTAAGGGTATTATTGTCATGGTGCCTGAAATTTCTCTGACACCACAGATGATAAATCTCTTTACTGTACGCTATGGTGATACGGTTGCTGTATTTCACAGTGGTCTTTCTGTCGGCGAAAGACTGGACGAATGGAAAAGAGTAAAAAACGGTTATGCGAAAATCGTTATCGGAACACGCAGTGCTGTCTTTGCTCCTTTTGACAATCTCGGACTGATTATCATGGACGAAGAACAGGAATATACCTATAAATCTGAAGCAAATCCACGCTTTCATGCAAGAGATATTGCCAAATACCGCTGTCATAAACAGGATTGTCTGTTATTGCTGTCGTCCGCCACACCGTCGGTAGAGAGTTTCTACCATGCTCAGAAAGGGCGTTACTCCATCAATACCCTCACCCAACGCTATGGAAAAGCCTCTTTGCCCGAAGTGATTATTGCCGATATGAACCCCGAAAACGAAAAGGGAAATGTTTCAGGTATCAGTACGGTGTTGATGTCGGCACTGGAAGAAAATCTCTGCAATAAAAGACAATCCATTATTCTGCTCAACAGACGGGGACATAATACTTTTGTTTCCTGTAAAAACTGTAATGAAGTTATCAGCTGTCCGAACTGTTCCATATCATTGACATATCATTCCGCCAATAACAGAATGATGTGTCATTATTGCGGTTATTCACAACCGCTGACTTATGTATGCCCTGTGTGTCACGGCGGTGAACTGCGTTTTTCGGGACTGGGTACCCAACGCATTGAACAGACCCTCAATGATGCTTTGCCTGATGCACGGATTTTACGCCTTGATGCGGATTCCACAATGGCAAAATTTTCGCATGAAAAAAAACTCAACGATTTTGCCACAGGCAAATACGATATCATGATAGGTACACAGATGGTTGCCAAAGGACTGAATTTTCCCAATGTCACTCTGGTAGGTGTACTTTCGGCTGACCTTATGCTGTATGCCGATGATTACAGAAGTTATGAACGCACCTTTTCTCTGCTGACACAGGTTGTCGGGCGTTCAGGTCGTGGAGAGTTGAAAGGGAAAGCTGTCATTCAGACCTTTACCCCCAACAACGATACGATTTTATTGGCTTCACAACAGGATTACGATAAATTTTACGAAAACGAAATCATGTTGCGAAAAGCAATGCTTTATCCTCCGTTTTCGGATATCTGCATGGT
>CACYDZ010000137.1 GCA_902773265.1 uncultured Ruminococcus sp. | reverse complement strand
GCCGATAATTATGTTATGATAAGAAACACAGTTTTAGGAATGGAGTAGTTGACGCTTGCAGAAAGAAAATGAATATATACCGCTTGTGGAACAGGTCATGGAAATCCGCAAAAGGGGAGAGGTACCGCTTGCTTTTATCCGGACTTATGGCTGTCAGCAGAATGTAGCGGACAGTGAACAAATCAAAGGATTTCTGGCAGAAATGGGATATGATTTTACAGACAGTCCAGAAAATGCTGATTTTATTCTGTTCAATACCTGTGCAGTGAGGGAACACGCAGAGGACAGAGTTTTTGGCAATGTAGGGGCATTGAAATCCTTGAAAAGGAAACATCCGTCAATACTGATAGCCTTGTGCGGTTGTATGATGGAGCAGGAACATATCGCACAGCGTATTTACAAAAGTTTTCCTTTTGTCGGACTGGTATTCGGAACGAACTGTATTCACCAATTACCTGAAATGATGTATAAATGTCTGGTAGACGGCAGAAGACTTGTTGTCAGAGGAAATCAGGATACAGTGATTTATGAAGATATTCCCAAAAAGCGTGACGGTACTTTCAAAGCATGGTTACCGATAATGTATGGTTGTGATAATTTCTGTACTTACTGTATTGTGCCATATGTCAGAGGCAGAGAAAGAAGCCGGAATCCTGAAGAAGTTATCAATGAAGCAAAAACGCTTATTGAAAGTGGTTACAAAGAGATTACTCTTTTAGGACAGAATGTCAATTCTTACGGAAAAGGACTTCCCGAAGAAGAAAAAATGACTTTTGCACAGTTGATTGCCGAGATAGACAAAATTGAGGGAGATTATCTGTTGCGTTTTATGACCTCACACCCGAAAGACTGTTCCAAAGAACTTATCGACACGATTGCCAACAGCAAGCACATTTCCACACATTTACATCTGCCTTTTCAGAGTGGCAGTGACCGTATCTTAAAGCGAATGAACCGTCACTATGACAGAGCAAAATACATGGAAATTATCCGCTATGCCAAAGAGAAAATCCCGAATGTATCGCTCACGAGTGATATTATTGTCGGGTTTCCCGGAGAAACTTACGAAGATTTTAAAGAAACTGTTTCACTTGTGGAAGAAGTCGGATTTACTTCACTGTTCACTTTTATTTATTCTCCACGAAAAGGCACACCCGCAGCAAAAATGGACGACCCCATCAGTTATGAAGAAAAAAACAAATGGTTTCAGGAACTGTTGAGTGTTCAGGAGAAAATATCAGCAAAGCGTTGTGCAGATATGGTAGGAAAACAGTATAAAGTGTTGGTGGAGGGCTACACTAACCACAATAATGAGTTACAGGCAAGAACATCAGGAAATATTATTGTAGAATTGCCTTGTGGTGAAGAAAATCTTGTGGGGCAGTTCTGTATTGTAGAGATTACTCAGGCGAAAAACTGGATACTAAAAGGAAAAATTATCTGAAAACGGAGGGAATAAAAATGAATATGGTAGAATTAGCCAGAATGATTGGTAAAGAAATTCAGAAAGATGAAGATTATATTGCCTTAAAATCCGCTGAACAGGCTTGCGAAAGCGATACTGTTTTACAGGATTTAATCGGACAGTTCAACCTTAAAAGAATTGCCATCAATGAGGAATCGTCCAAAAAAGAAAAGGACAATGAGAAAATTGCCAGAATGAATCAGGAACTGAGAGAATATTACAGTAAAATCATGTCCAACGAAAATATGTCTGCTTACAATCAGTATAAAACCGCACTGGAAGCGAAAGTACAGGAAGTTGTGGAAATTATCACACAATGTGCAGAGGGTGCAGACCCCGACACCGTAGAGGGTGTACACGCTTGTGGCGGTGACTGTTCAGGTTGTAGTGGTTGTCACTAAAATTCATGTTTTACCGATAAGTCAAAGCGGTGACAACATCGTTTTGACTTATCTTATCGTATGAGTTTTTCAGGAAAAATAAATTGTCAGAATTTGCGTACGCAAATTCTGGATTTTTATGGGGAGTTAAAGGGCGTTGCCCTTTAAAATCCCACAAGGGGTTTCACCCCTTGACCCCACAACTTTTTGAAAAAAGTTGACAAAAACTTTTCATTGTCACAGCTCAACCTCTGATAAACAATCCGAGCGAAGCGAGCCTTGAAAGTTTTTTTGCTTACTTTTTTTTCAAAAAAAGTAAGCAGGATTTTAAAGGACAGCGTCCTTTAACAGAAAGGTGGAAATTATGGCACAGATTTCTCCGATGATGCAACAGTATCTGAGAATAAAGGAACAGAATAAAGAATGTATTTTGTTTTTCAGATTAGGTGATTTCTATGAGATGTTTTTTGATGATGCAAAGCTGGTATCCAAAGAACTGGAAATTACTTTGACGGGTAAGGAATGTGGTCTGCCTCAGAAAGCTCCGATGTGTGGTGTGCCATACCATAGCAGTGAATCTTACATAGCAAAACTGGTGGCAAAAGGTTATAAAGTGGCTATCTGTGAACAGATGGAAGACCCGTCTATGGTCAAAGGGATTGTCAGGCGTGATATTGTCAGAATTATCACACCCGGTACAGTCACCGAAAACAGTATGCTGGACGAAAGTGTGAATAATTACATATGTTGTATCTATACCATTAAAAATATGGTAGGGATAAGTTACTGTGATATTTCCACAGGAGAATTTCTTGGCACAAAACTGAGTGGCGATGATGTTGTTTCATTAATCAAAAATGAACTGGGCAAAATCATGCCCAAAGAAATACTTGTCGGCGGAGATACGGTCAGTTATAAAAAACTCGCCGTATTTATCAAAGACAAACTGTCAGCAGGCGTTGAAAAGATAGAAGATGAACGCTTTGAATATAGCCGTTGTTTGCATATCATTAGAGAAAAATTCGGTAAAGACCCTGTTGAGCAGGGAACAGGGGTATTAATCAGCAGTGCAGGTGTTTTACTGGAATATCTTAAAATCACACAGAAACAGGGTGCAGACAGAATACGGCAGTTTACTGTTTATCAGGAATCGCAGTATATGAGCATAGATTTCAATACTGCCAGAAATCTGGAACTGACGGAAACCATGCGTAACAAACAGAAAAAGGGTTCATTACTGTGGGTACTGGATAAAACCCGTACATCTATGGGAAAGCGATTAATCCGTACATGGATAGAGAAACCACTGTTGAGTTGCGGTGCTATCAGCAGACGGCAGAATGCAGTAGAAGAACTGGTCAACGATTTAGTTTTGCGTAATGAAATCACAGATGCCTTACAGGGCATACTTGATATGGAAAGACTGATGACAAGGATTGTCTACGGCACATCAAATGCCAGAGAATTACGGTCTTTAGCGAGTGCGTTAGGAAAATTGCCGAATTTAAAAGAAAAGTTACTTTCCGTAAAATCCTCTATGCTGATAGAAATTTCTGACGACATTGACATACTGGAAGATGTTTTTGCCAAAATTGATAACGCTGTTGTAGAAGAACCGCCGTTCAGTGTAAGAGAGGGCGGAATGATTAAAGAGGGTTATCATCAGGAACTGGATGCTATTCTGAATGATATGAACCATTCTTCAGATATCCTTGCCGGAATAGAAGCGGACGAAAAAGCGAAGACAAATATTCCCAAATTGAAAATCGGCTATAACCGAGTATTCGGCTATTATATAGAAGTACCAAATTCTTTCAAAAAGATGGTGCCTGAAACTTATATCCGCAAACAAACCTTAGCAAATTGTGAAAGATATATTACCCAAGAGTTAAAAACGGTTGAGGGAAGAATATTAGGAGCAAAAGAAAAATCCGTTGCACTGGAATATCAGTTATTTGAAGAAGTACGCAGTTTTGTTGCAGACAATCTCATGCGTATTCAACAGACAGCTCAGAGTGTAGCCAGATTAGATGTATTATGTTCATTTGCCAATGTATCCGCAGATAACGGCTACTGTAAACCGAGTATGAATGTTAAAGGTATACTTGTTCTCAAAGAGAGCCGTCACCCCGTAGTAGAGCAATTAATGAGCGATATTCCCTTTGTTCCCAATGATGTTACGCTTGACAAAGATGACAACCGTACTGCCATCATTACAGGGCCGAATATGGCGGGAAAATCTACCTATATGCGACAGGTTGCTCTGATTGTCTTGATGGCACAGACAGGTTGTTTTGTTCCCGCAAGCTATGCGGATATCTGTATTGTTGATAAGATATTCACGAGAGTGGGAGCGTCAGATGATTTATCGTCAGGACAATCTACATTCATGGTAGAAATGAATGAGGTAGCCAACATCATCAAAAATGCAACTCCCGACAGCTTACTTATTCTGGACGAAATCGGCAGAGGAACATCAACTTTTGATGGTATGAGTATTGCCAGAGCGGTACTGGAATTTGTCAGCGACAAGAAAAAATTAGGAGCAAAGACTTTATTCGCCACACATTATCATGAACTGACCGTCATGGAAAATTTACTTGACGGTGTAAAGAACTACAATATTGCGGTCAAAAAGAACGGTGATGATATTACTTTTTTACGGAGGATTATTCGAGGCGGAGCCGATAAAAGTTACGGTATAGAAGTGGCGAAATTATCAGGTATTCCCGAATGGGTGATTAAGAGAGCCAAAGAAATTCAGAAAAGTTATGAAAAGGGAAAGACCGACAATATTGACATTGTTAAAAAGAAGAAAAAAGAAGAAGATATGCAGCTGTCATTTCTGGGCAATATGGCACAGAACGAACTGATTGCCGAACTGAAATCTCTCCAACTGGATACACTTACGCCACTGGAAGCTATCAATATTCTGTACAGCCTGAAAGCAAAAGCAGATAATCTTTAATGGATAAGACAACGAAAGGACTACTATATGATACAACAATCAATGGACAGAATAAAATCCTTTATCAGCAAATACTGGATAGTTTTATTTATATCAGGAATAGTTGTTTATTTTCTCAGTTGTATTGTCATCAATTTTATTGGTAAGTTGTGGTACGATGTAGATATGTATTCTGACGCTTTTCTGACAGAATTAATGGCAGATGAAATGACATTATTTCCTGATTGCTGGACATTCGGCAATCAATATTATGTTATTGCAACACCTGTATTAGCGGCAATTTTTTGTAAATTTATCGGAAACAGTTTCTATGCTATGGCATTGGCATCATCTGTGATGACAGCAGGAATATATCTGAGTTATCTTTGGTGCATGAAACCTTTCGTGTCAAAGAAAATACTGGTTACAGGGTTGTTTATTTTATCGGGAGGTATTCTTTTCGGGACGAGTGCAAGCAGTTGTGTATTAGGTTTTCAGCTTTTGTATACTATGGCGAGTTATTATGCCTGTTATATGATAGGTATATTTTTTACAGTAGGGATATTTTTGAGAATTTACAAAAATATTCCTGTTGGTAAAATTCATTTTGCTACTGCCGTATTACTGAATTTTACTTTAGGAATGCACAGTGTAAGAGAAACCTTGATTTTAAATATGCCGTTGGTTTTTACAGCTCTTTATCTGTTTATCATAAAAGCGGAGAACAGAAAAAAAACGGTTTTGTTTTCTTTGGGAATGTTGTTGAGTAACGGTGCAGGAATTATTCTGATGAAAGTCCTCATTGCCGTAATGAACATCAAATCAAAACCTGTTATTTCAAACCTGAAATTTTACCTGTTTGATGGATT
>CACYDZ010000136.1 GCA_902773265.1 uncultured Ruminococcus sp. | reverse complement strand
TTTATGATTTCGTATACCATATTCCTCACCTCTTTTTTTACTATATCACTTTCTACTCTTCTATTCAAGCTTTTAGGGACACTACCCGCCGTCCCTGACCTTACCTGAAGCGACAGACGGCAATCCGATAACTCCCCTGACAATATTCCCTGATATCCACAGGGATTTTTTTATTGTCCTGAAAAATTTCAGCACCGTCATTTCGGAAATGCACCGCAAAAAAATCAAGTCCGTTTCCTATCCCCTGCCCTGTCAGTTTCAGATAACTTTCCTTGATTGTCCATATACGGTAAAAAGTTTCTGAGAGGTTTTCGGAATGAATAATGGTATCGTATTCGTAAGGAGTAAAAAAACGACGGGCAATCTTTTCCCTGTCTTTCCCGTCACAATACTGAATGTCACAGCCTGTTTCTCTCTCCGAAAATGATACCGCCACCATTTTTTCCGAATGGGATATGCTGAAAAATTTATCGAAATCACAGAAAAACGGCTTACCGCTTTCAGATAAACGGTATTTCATGGATTTTTCCTGTCTGCCGAACGGTTGCAAAAAATTATCCAGTAATATTCCTGCCCCTACGGATAAATTCTTGTCTTTACGGCAATGATAACGGTCAGTTTTTGCCCTGCGGTAAGGCGACAGATTACCGTAATACTTTCCAAAAAGAATATCATCATCAAGAAATGATACATCAAGCCATAAAATATCTTTCGCTTTCATCATTACTCCGTCATAATCGTAACCGCATCAGGAACAATACTGACTTCGGTAACATTACTTTTTCCGCCGAACTCACCGTCCAATGACCATGCTGTATGTTCATCAGAAATAAATCTGATATTCGTAACTGTCTTATAAATAATATATTTGCTGTTGGCGACATTGTTTTTTAAATCGAACAGAATTGCCGAAAGTACCTGCAGATTTTTCGGTGTGGGAATGAGGATTAATTCCATCTTGCCGTCATTCAGAGAAACATCAGCACTGTCCAGAAATTTCATACCGCCTATGGAAGTAGAATTACACACTGCTCCAAAAAGATAATCGCCCTCATGAATTTCGCCATCCGTTTCAATCTTCATATGACAGCTGTAATTGATATTCTGATAAAACTCTCCTATGGCATTGAGAATATACGCAGCGTGTCCGAATACATTTTTAATTTCCTGTTTTGTAGCATAGCTTATCGCCGAAAATGCCCCGAACGCTATCACATAATTGAAATATTTACCGTTCATTTTACCAACATCATAAGTAAATGGTCTGCCACTGATAATAATATCCAATGCCTTGTCAAAGTCTAACGGAATATGCAGACTTCTGGCAAAATCGTTGGTACTGCCTGTGGGAATATAGCCTACTGTTGGTTTCTGTTTCATCTGCATGACACCCTGCATGACATGATTTAAGGTACCGTCACCACCACTGCATACCACAAGCTGTATTTTTCCGTCATATTTTTTCAGAAGATTTTCTGATACAAATTCTGTATTGGGAACAACAGGATAAACTATCGGTTCATATCCTTCATATGTCAGTTTAATGATAATTTTCATCAGACCATCGGCAGCTTTTCCTATGCCTGCTTTCTTGTTGATAAGCACTAAGGATTTTTTCTTATCTATTTTGAATCATTTCCTTTCTATCACCGTGTTTTTCTTTCATTGTATCACATTATCCATAAATGACAACTGTTTTTTTGTCCGAAACAAAAAAAGTTCTGCTCAGTAATTAAAGAGAAACCATCTATGGCTATGACAATGAAAAGTTTTTGTCCACTTTTTTCAAAAAGTGGCGGATTCCAAAGGCGGGGCCTTTGGTAGGATTTTAAAGGGCGAAGCCCTTTAACGGATTTTTAACCGCTTAGGCAGAAATTTTTTCCCTGTTCTCTTCTCTCTTAATTAACATTGCCACGCAAAAGAATTGACAAAATTCCATAATCGTAATAATATATATAGGATTGATAATCAAGACACAGGAAAGGAAGTTGCTATATGGATATCAGAGAGGAATCCTTGCAGAAACATTATGAATGGAACGGTAAAATTGAAGTGACGGTTCGTCCGCCTCTGGAAAATTCCCACGATTTGGCGGTGGCCTATACACCCGGAGTAGCTGAACCTTGTATGGTCATTCACAACGATTACAACAAGTCATTTGAACTGACCAGAAGAAAAAATCTGGTAGCGGTTGTCACAGACGGTACAGCAGTATTAGGACTGGGAGATATAGGTCCTGAAGCGGGTATGCCTGTTATGGAGGGCAAATGTGCGTTGTTCAAGTCTTTCGCTGATGTGGACGCTTTTCCGCTTTGCGTGCGTTCAAAGGATGTTGATGAAATTGTACGGACAGTGTATCTGATTTCGGGAAGTTTCGGGGGAATTAATCTGGAAGACATCGCCGCTCCCCGTTGTTTTGAAATTGAAAAAAAATTAAAGGAAATCTGTGATATTCCTGTTTTTCACGATGACCAGCACGGTACAGCGATTGTCGTAGCGGCAGCAACTATCAATGCGTTGAAAATCGTCAATAAAAAACTTGACGAAATCAAAGCCGTTATCAGCGGTGCAGGTTCGGCAGGAATTGCCATTGCCAAACATCTAATGCGTTTAGGGGTAAAACATATTGTCATGGTAGATGCTAAGGGCATTATTACAGAGGGTGACCCCCGTCTGAATGAAGCTAAGGCAGAGATGAGTAAAATTACCAACCGTGAAAAAATCACTGGTACGCTTGCTGATGCTGTCAAGGACAGAGATTTGTTTATCGGTGTATCTGCGGCAGGTATTCTCACACAGGAAATGGTACAGACCATGAATAAAGATGCGATTGTTTTTGCTATGGCTAATCCTGTTCCTGAAATTATGCCTGATTTAGCTAAAAAGGGCGGTGCAAGAATTGTAGGTACAGGTCGTTCAGACTTTGCCAATCAGATTAATAATGTACTGGCTTTTCCGGGAATTTTTCGTGGAGCTTTGGACTGTCGGGCAAAAGAAATCAATGAAGAAATGAATATTGCCGCCTCTTATGCGATTGCCTCACTGGTTACGGAAGATAAACTCTGCGAAGATTACATCTTACCCGATGCACTGGACAAACGCATCAGTCAGACAGTAGCAAAGGCGGTAATGGAAGCTGCCCGAAAATCGGGTGTTGCCCGTATTTAAGGGCTTTGCCCTTAAAAATCCCACAAGGGGCGTTGCCCCTTGACCCTACGAACTTTTTGAAAAAAGTTCGACAAAAACTTTTTCGGCTCACTTCGTTCGGAATTTTCATTCAGTTTTGGCAGTGAAACTTAAAAGTTTTTTGTTCACTTTTTTTCAAAAAAGTGAGCAGGATTTTAAAGGGCAGCAGCCCTTTAATGGAAAAATGATAAAGGAGATGCTATGACTATGCAACTTTATAATACACTGGGTCAGACAAAACAGGAATTTGTTCCGCATGACGGAAAAAAAGTCAATATGTATACTTGCGGCCCTACTGTCTATCATTATGCCCATATCGGAAATTTGAGAACTTATATTATGGAAGATGTTCTGGAAAAATATCTGCGTTTTGCAGGATATGATGTGAAAAGGGTAATGAATATCACTGATGTAGGACATCTTTCCAGTGATGCCGATACAGGCGAAGATAAAATGCTTTCGGGAGCAAAAAGAGAACACAAGACCGTTATGGAAATTGCAAAATTCTATACGGACGCTTTCTTTGAGGACTGCAAAAAACTCAATATCAAATATCCTGATGTGGTAGAACCTGCCACAAATTGTATTGATGAATTTATTCAGATGGTTTCGGTGTTGCTGGAAAAAGGCTATGCTTACATACAAGGCGGAAATGTCTACTTTGATACTTCAAAACTGGAAAATTATTATGTACTTGGCAATCAGAAAGAAGAAGAACTGGCTGTCGGTGTGCGTGACAGCGTTGAGGCTGACGAAAATAAAAAAAATAAAAGTGATTTCGTTCTGTGGTTCACCAAATCAAAATTTGACGACCAGGAGTTAAAATGGGAAAGTCCGTGGGGGTACGGTTATCCCGGCTGGCATATTGAATGCTCGGCAATCAGTATTAAACATCTGGGAGAATATCTGGATATCCACTGTGGCGGTATCGACAACGCTTTTCCGCACCATACCAACGAAATTGCTCAGAGTGAGGCTTTCTTGGGACATAAATGGTGTAATTACTGGTTTCATGTCCTGCACCTCAACGATAAAAGAGGTAAAATGAGTAAGTCCAAAGGAGATTTTCTGACGGTTTCTCTTCTGGAAGAAAAAGGCTATAATCCATTGGTTTACCGTATGTTCTGTTTACAGTCGCATTACAGAAAACCGCTTGTCTTTACTTACGAAAGTCTTGACAATACCGCTATCTCTTACGACAAACTCATTAAGAAAATTCAGACTTTCTCGCCCACTGACGGCGAATATGATTTCACTTCAGCGAAACCGTTCTTTGACAATTTCAAATCTGCTATGGATAACGACCTCAATACCGCACAGGCTCTGACAGTGGTTTATGATGTGGTCAAGTCTGAACTCAACGGTAATACTAAACTGTATATTCTTTCTGAATTGGATAAGGTGCTTTCCCTTAATCTCATTCAGGAAAAAACTCAGTCGGAAAATCTTTCTGCCGACAGTTCCGAAATTGCCGAAATTGAAGCTCTCATTGAAAAGCGTACCATCGCCCGTAAAAATAAAGACTGGGCTGTTGCTGACGCTATCCGCAATGAACTTGCACAAAGAAATGTTGTCGTGAAAGATACACCGAATGGTATAACATGGTCGTTCAAAGAATAAGCATGAATAAAACAGGAAAGGACAGTAACAGAGTATTATGGAATTTGTTGAATATTTGAAAGCCGTATTGTTCGGTATCGTAGAGGGTATCACCGAATGGTTACCGATAAGCAGTACGGGACATATGATTTTGCTGAAAGAACTCTTGCCGCTGAATGTATCACAGGAGTTCTGGAATATGTTTGAAGTGGTCATACAGTTCGGGGCAATACTGGCGGTCGTGGTGATTTTCTTCAAGCAGATATTCCCGTTTAAACGCAAAGACAAAAACAGTCAGGAAACAGGTATCAAAGCCTATATCCATATGGATATCATTACTTTGTGGCTGAAAATCATCGTTGCCTGCATACCTGCCGCTATTGTCGGAGTGCTGTTTGACGAATTGCTTGAAGAATATCTGTATCATTATGTGGTAGTTGCCGTAGCATTGATAGTTTTCGGTATTGCGTTCATCGTGGTCGAAAACTGGAACAAGACCCGTAAACCTGAAATCAATTCCCTTGCGGAAATCTCTTACAAAACGGCTTTGATTATCGGTATGTTTCAGCTTCTGGCAGCAATATTTCCCGGTGTTTCCCGTTCAGGAGCTACGATTGTCGGTGCTTTGATGATAGGCGTTTCCCGAACCGTTGCTGCTGAATTTACTTTCTTTCTGGCTATTCCCGTTATGGCAGGGGCAAGTCTTTTGAAACTTGTCAAGTTCGGTCTGGACTTTACCTCCTATGAACTCATTATCCTTACTATCGGATTTGTGGTTGCCTTTGTCGTTTCTGTTATCGTCATCAAATTCTTGCTGAAGTTCATCAAAAAACATGACTTCAAAGTGTTCGGCTGGTATAGAATTGTTCTGGGATTACTTGTCCTGTTGTATTATTTTGTCAGGGCTTAATCTTTCAGCTGACTTTCATTTGAAAAAAGTAAGCAAAAAAAACTTTCAAGGTTCGCTTCGCTCGATTTATTCAGCAAACTTTCAGCTGTGACAATTAAAAGTTTTGTCCACTTTTTCAAAAGTGGTGGGGTTAAGGGGCAAAGCCCCTT
>CACYDZ010000135.1 GCA_902773265.1 uncultured Ruminococcus sp. | reverse complement strand
CGATTTTGAGGCAAAGTTCTTTAACTCTTTGATGGCAGGGGTTCGGGGAGTTTCTCCCCGACAAACAGCAGTACCAGAATACAGGGGAAGATGAAAAAGCTGACAATGAAAAACCGAAAATCAATACCTGTCAGTAACAGCATAGTACCCCAGTTGTGCAGTAAAAGGGGAATACATAACAACATCTTTTTCCAGTGCTTAGCGAATTTCATTCGGGCAAGTGTTACCACCAGAATAACCAGATTGATTATTCCCGTAAAATAAAACAGATATTTCAGTACAGTCACTCTGGCAATCGCACCATAGGAAAGAAAACAGTCGTCCAAAAGACCACCCTGATATTTTTCCACACCAATCTTATTGTCAGCCGTTTCCGTATAAGGGTGCCAGTCAACATCGCCATCAACCGCAATAACCCTGTTGAACAGTACCGCCATTGCCCTCAGTGAATTTTGAGGGTCAAGCACGATACTTTTCAGTGCCAGACGACAGATGTTGAAAATTCCCACATCATCAAGCACTTCCAGATTGAATTTCTTACCGTTTTTCGCCCATTTGATACTGTTGAAATTACCGCAGTCATAATCATTCCACGATTCCTGCGGAGCAATCGCATAAGCAAATTCCCGGAGTTCATCGTCCATAGCGTCAGGGTTTTCCTTGATGACATTGGAAATAATCGTCATGGGCATTCCCGCCATTTCGACACTTCTCTTTTCGGCACTCTGCACACCAATCAGTGCATACAGCGGTATCTTTATCAGAACGAAAAATGCCACAAATAAAGCAACCAATCCTATTCTTTGTTTCTTTTCAATAAAGAACATCACGCCGATACAAAGCGGTAAGATGAGTAATACAGCATTATGTCGGAAAATGGTTGCCAGAACAGCAAACAGTACAAAGACAATCAGATGGAGAGGTTTGTTAATCCACTTGCCTTTCGTGAAGAAAATATGCAAAGTATACGACATCACCATAACGGATGAAATCGAAAAAGCGATATCCTTTGTTGGAATGACCGCCAGACTCTGAATGGCAGGATTGAGTATAATGAAAAAAAGACTAAGTAAAGCGAATTTTTTGCCGACATAATTCATCAGCACATATTCCATATAAGTCAGCGACAGCGAAAGATAAAGTATCTGCATAAAGACAATACTTCCTATCTGACCTGTCAGTTTATAGGGAATGGTGAAAAACAGAAAAGTATGCAGAGCAGGATGCCAGTCGTTATACTCTCCTTTAAGAGCCTGAGTATACTGGTTAATACTGTCGATGACAAATCCACCCGGAAATACCGAAAGATATCTGACAAAGAAAAAGATGAAATTCATGGCAAAGAAAATGCCAAGCCAGATTTTTTTCTCTTTTGGGGAATAAGTGACAGCCTTAAAAATATTCAGTTTGCGTATGCCACTGAATATTTTCGGGGATATCGCCAGCGTCAGCACAAAGACAGCCACTATTGTCAGCAATAACACCCATACATTGTAAATTTCCAAAGTCAGTACTTTCATGGTGAACAGTATCGTCACATACAAGGCAGTTATCAGACCGTTCAAGCCTTCATGATAGTTGAAAAGTTTTCTTATCAAGTATTTTTCCTTCTTTCTTTGCGTTAATCGAAAAATCTCCTATATTGTAACATACAATTTTGGATTTGTCACAGTAATCCGACAAATATTTCAGAAAAATTTTCTCACAGAACACAGTGTGTCCAAAATGGTACACCTACTCACCATTCATAGAATTGGCGGTTGTTTTTTGAAATTGACAAAATACAAAAAATCCGCTATAATACAGCAGACAGGAGGGTTGCTCTTTGAAAAGATATGTTATTGCCGAATAAGCATTGGCTATTCGGTATTATTTGAATATTTTTATAGCCATTGCTTACCCTGAAGCATTTTATTTTTTAGGAGGCAACAATGAGCTATATCAAGGCAGAAGATGTGCTGCCACAGAGCATTATTGAAATCATTCAGCAATATATTGACGGGGAAAATATTTATATCCCTAAAAAGGAAGGTTCCCGTGTCGGTTGGGGAACAAAAACAGGCACTAAAAATGAGCTGTGCCAACGAAACGCTTTGATTTATCAGGAATATCTTAGCGGCGAAAAAGTTTCTGTATTGGCAAGCCGGTATTATCTTTCCGATAAATCTATTCAGCGTATTATCCGTGAAATGAAAATCAGTGCGTCAGTGTAATGCAGACTCAATCTTTTTTATAATAATTTTCAAGGTGGATTTGTATTAGAGTTCATGATATACTAATGTCAGTAAATCGGAAAGGAGGTTTATAATGGACATATATCAATACATCACACTTCGTGAGCGTCCGGAATTAAAGAATACAGCTGCCAAGTGGTTTCACGAAAAATGGGGCGTACCGATAGAGGCGTATCTCGAATGTATGGAGGATTATCTCAGCGGAAATACCGAATACGGCTGGTATGTATGCCTTGACGGAGATAAGATTATCGGTGGTATGGGCGTTATCCAAAATGACTTTCACGAAAGAAAGGATTTATTTCCGAACATCTGTGCTGTCTATACGGAGAATAAATATCGAAAGCAGGGAATTGCCGGAAAACTTTTGGATATGGTGGTAGAGGATATGCGGTCAAAGGGAATTTCACCGTTGTATCTTGTAACCGACCACATCGGCTTTTATGAGCGATACGGCTGGAAATTTCTTTGTATGGTTCAAGACTGTGAGTCCGAGCCGACAAGAATGTATGTACACTATTAGGAGAGGATAACAATATATTCAAATAGACCTTGACGGAGAAAAGAATTGTTCTGTCGGGGGGGATGTATTGCTAAAGACAATATGTGTAATTTTGGTAGAAAATATCCTTGACAAATTGTTCAGCGAAGTTTCAGCTATGACAATGAAAAGTTTTTGTCAACTTTTTTCAAAAAGTTGTGGGGTCAAGGGGCAAAGCCCCTTGTAGGATTTTTAAGGGCAACGCCCTTAAACTCCCCAAGAAAATCCAAAATTTGCGTAAGCAAATTTTGACAATTTTTTCTTACAGAAAAACAGTGCCGTCCGAAAACGACACTGTTTTCTTTATTTAAAGACTTGCTTTCAGTATGCTGACCACTTCATCACGGTCAAGTATCTTATAACCGCCCTTTAAAATAATTGTAGCGTCCGCAATACCCTCTATCAT
>CACYDZ010000134.1 GCA_902773265.1 uncultured Ruminococcus sp. | reverse complement strand
CTGACTTTATACGCAAAAAAAGTCACACAGGCAAAAGTCGTTACCAAAGTCAACAGAATTAATTTCAAAAGTGTCATCAACAGTCTTGAACTGGGCAGTGTCTTTCACCCGAGATTACTCACCGCAGAAATTATCCTTACCTATGCCAGAGGTATGAAAAACTCTATCGACAGCGGAAATATCGAAACCCTGTATCACTGGTTCGATGACCGTGTGGAGGCAATAGAATTCCGTGTCATGACCGATTCCGAAGTGACGGACAAAAAACTTTGCGACCTGAAACTCAAAAAAGATTTGCTTGTGGCCTGTATCAGCCGTGAGGGAAAGGTCATTATCCCCAGAGGTCAGGACTGTATCCGCAAAGGCGACCGTGTTATTATTGTCACCACCCACACGGGATTTGAAAACATTACTGATATTCTGGCATAATTATTTTCAAAATCCACCGTCTGACGGTGACACTTAAAAGTTTTTGTCCACTTTTTTCAAAAAGTGGGCAGAGTCAAGGGGCGGCAGCCCCTTGTGGGATTTTAAAGTGCGAAGCCCTTTAATCGGCTAAAAATTCAAAACAAAATCTGCAACAGCAGATTTTGTCCTATTCTCCATAATAATAAGATTATAAAGGATTTTCTATTATGAATTACAGAAGCATTGCATTTATATTAGGGTGTATTCTGATTATGGAAGGAATATTCCTTACTTTACCTATACTGATTGCCTTGATATTTGGCGAATCACAGATTTTTTCCTTTATTATTTCGTTGATTATCTGTCTTGCACTGGGCAGTGTACTGGCACTGTGTAAACCGAAAAAACTGATATTCAATGTCAAAGAGGGATTTACGACAGTTGCTCTGGGTTGGATAGTGTTGAGTTTATTCGGCAGTTTTCCGTTTTATTTCAGCAAAGAAATTCCTGATTTTACCAATGCTTTCTTTGAAACGGTTTCAGGATTTTCCACCACAGGAGCAAGTATACTTTCTGATGTGGAGAGTTTTTCCAACAGTTGTCAGTTCTGGCGGTGTTTTACCCACTGGATAGGTGGTATGGGGGTACTGGTCTTTCTGCTGGCAATAATCCCTATGGTGTCCAAAGGACAAAGTCATGGCGGACATATGCACCTGATGAGGGCAGAAAGTCCTGGTCCAAGTGTCGGTAAACTTGTTCCCAAAGTACGCACTACCGCTCTCATACTGTATATGATTTACTTTATTCTTACACTGCTGGAATTTATCGCTTTGGTTATTTGTAGAATGCCTCCGTTTGAAGCACTGCTTACAGCAATCGCCAATGCCGGAACAGGCGGACTGGGAATAAAAAATAACAGTATTGCGGGGTATTCCCCTGCTATACAATGGGTTGTTACTGTCTTTATGATAGCCTTTGGTGTCAATTTCAATGTATTTTTCTTTATACTTACCAGAAAATTCAAATCTATTCTGAAAATGTCAGAAGTGAAATGCTATTTTATTATGCTGATTGTCGCTGTCACATTCATTACATGGAATGCTTATGACTATATGTTGAGTTTTGAAAACAATGTACGGAATGCTTCATTTCAGGTTGCCTCTATGATAAGTACCACAGGATTTTCTACAGTGGATTTCAACCAATGGCCATCAGCCTCTAAGGGTATTATGATGGCACTGATGTTTACAGGTGCCTGTGCGGGCAGTACCAGTGGCGGTATCAAGATTTCCCGCTTTATCATCATGTTCAAGAATATCAAAGTTCAGCTCCTTTATTTTCTCCATCCCGGTACCGTCTACAAATCCAAAATGGATGGCAAAACGCTTGATGAAAATGTTTCCAGAGCCGTCAATATTTTCTTTACTACTTATGGGGTAGTTTTTGCCGTTTCGGTATTTATTCTGTCTTTTGACAACTATGACTTTGAAACCAATTTCTCAGCGGTACTTGCTTCACTTTGTAATATCGGGCCTGGATTTTCTAAAGTAGGCCCTGCTGAAAACTTTGCGTTTTTTTCTCCGCTTTCCAAATATGTACTCATGTTTGATATGATTGCGGGACGACTGGAATTATATCCGTTGTTACTGTTGTTCTACTACAGAATGTGGAGAAGAAATATCGTCCGCAATAAAAAAGTATCGTCATAACCAAATAAAAATGGCTGTCGCATTAAAGTTTGTGACAGCCACTTTTTTATTGTCAAAATCTGCTTATGCAGATTTTGTTTGAATTTTTAGCCGATTAAAGGGCTGCCGCCCTTTAAAATCCTGCTAAGGGGCTTTGCCCCTTAACCCCACGAACTTTTTGAAAAAAGTTCGACAAAAACTTTTCCGGCTCACTTCGTTCGGAATCTCTTTAAGGTTCTTCGTTACTGCTTTTCAGAATGACTTATAAGACATTTTATCATTATCTTGCTGTAACTTATACGCCTTCGTTATAGTGGTAATAATCATCATTATAATAATCGTCGTTATAATAATTATCACGATACATTTTTTCGTATTTTTCTTCATCATACCTGTTCAGTATCTTGCACACTTTATAACGACTGACATTGAATGACGGAAAAGCCTCTGACATATCTTCATAACCTGACGAATATTTCAACTGTGTTTTACGACTTCTTATTGCACTGTGCAACGCTTTATTGTCTTCTTTTGTCAGACCGTTGTTTTCTTCTTCAGCAAAAGGAACAATATACTCATATGCTGAATCGTCCAGACGGTACAGCAAATCCGTTCCCATCCATTCTATCTGACCGTTTTTATACATTCTGATATTTTCTTTTGCCACAAAAGCGTCAACATTCATAACATTGAACACTCCCAGAAATAACAACAGAATTACTGTGGTTGTCTTGAACAGATTGATTTTCCCGAAAATCTGATGAAGAATTATTGTAACAAATATCACAAACAGGAATATCATAAAAACTGCTGTATCTATTCTCATCGGAGTATAGCCGTATTTTTTGATATACATGGACATCTTGTAAATCGCCGTGACAATGAAAATCATGGTAAATGCTGACATGATTATCGTAATCGCTTTTACACCGACTGCTGTTTTTCCCTGCGGTCTTTTTGAAAAACTGACCATCAAGATAATGACTGCCAGATTGATGACCGCAATCACACAAAGTTCAAAAAATCCCCGTCTGGCATAATCGACTATGGTAAAATCTTTCGGCAGAAGATTGTCGGCAATGAAAGAAATAAAATACGATACCTGCGATATCAGATACAGAAAATATACCACACAGACAGGAATAATCACTGAATAGACTAACGCAAGCGGTACAACATAACGGTTTGTTTTCTGTACGGTCTGACTTTTCGGCATAAGCGAATATTTTTTATCTTCGGTATATTTGGTATACCATGCACTGAAAAATGCCATCGCTATCGGCAGTCCGAAAATGGTATACAGCACATATTCCAGCACCCTTGAAAGGAAATTATCAAAGATAAACGAAAACATGATTTCAAACATTTCGTCACTTTCCATCAGTAATGCCGAAACAATCCCTACAAACGGTATGGCAATAATTAATCCCAGAATAATCCACTTGATATTGCCATTCTTCTTCCCATCATTCTTGCGGAAAATAGCCGGAAACATCGCTCCATAGTTCATCAGCGGATAGGCAAAACACCCCACAAAAAAATCTGAAAAATAATTGCCTGATGATTTTCTCTCTTTTCCGTTTGCCGAATACACCCAGTACAGTGTACCAAACAGTAAAGTGACAAAATCCATCGCCAGTGCCATTCTGTTATTATACAGCGTAAAGGGAATACACAAGAAAGCCATCATGAAAAATGTCACTTTATGTAACCCGTCAATTTTCATATCTTTTTTGGACACATACGCATAGGATAAAAACAGAGCTGTCGTAAAACTGACCGTTGCCCCTATTCCCATGTTAAATTCCTGAACAATGATGAACCATACGAAAAATAAACCCACAAAAATTGTCAATGCAGCAAAAATCCTGTCTGTACGGTCAAATTCCCGTTTCAGCACATAAGGTGCGGGATTATGATAATAGGTTCGTGGCATATTTCCGTTCATTACAGACGGGTTTGTGGACGATACAGAAGTGGCATTAGGTGTACCATAGTTATGATACTGTTTGTAGTAAGGATTTTCTGTATAATTACGGTTGTACGGATTTTGGTTCTGAACATTTCCATAACTGTACGGCAAATTCGATGTTGCTCCCTGATAATTTTCACTTTGCGGATTTGGTACAGCATTCTGATAATTTTCACTCTGCGGATTTGGTTCATCACTTTTCTCCTGCGGAATCTGATTTTCTTGTTGCGAAGAACTTTCAGCAACATTTTCCATTACTTCTTCCTCTGCTGTAAACTGTTCAAAACCGTCATTAAAATCCGATTTATCTTTTTCCGATGATAAATATGGATTTTGCAAAGGAACATTACTGTTGTCATTAGGATTTTTCATGATAGCTTACCTACCTTTCATAAGATACATTATTTTTCAAAAATCTGCTTACGCAGATTTTGTTTTGAATTTTTCCGATTAAAGGGCTTCGCCCTTTAAAATCCCACAAGGGGTTTCACCCCTTGACCCCACGAACTTTTTGAAAAAAGTTCGACAAAAACTTT
>CACYDZ010000133.1 GCA_902773265.1 uncultured Ruminococcus sp. | reverse complement strand
TTTCAGTATGTAAACCATACCCTCATTGACACATATAACGGTGTTCACCGTTACACCTTTTTCGGTGTACAGCTCAAAGGCGGTAAATTACAGTAGATAATGCTATCACTTTCAGCTTTTGTGATATTCTCTGTCAAAATCATTTCTGTAATTCGTGTCCTTATCTTCGCTTTTAGCTATTCGTTTTCCCTATGATAACACTTGTCTGTCAATTAGTCAAGTATTTTCCAAACAAAATTTGCTTTCGCAAATTCTGGATTTTTCTGTGGAGTTTAAGGCCTTCGCCCTTAAAAATCCCACAAGTGGCTGCCGCCCCAAAATCGCTACGAGCGATTTTTCCTGCCGAAAAAGGCTATGCCTTTCACTTTTTAAAAAAAGTGGACAAAAACTTTTAAGTGTCACCGCCTGAGAGTTGGCGATACTTAATCGTCTTCCAGACTGATTTCATCAATCAGTTTGTCGATATCTTCCAGACTTTTTTCGATTTCGTCATCTTTTGCCGGAGAGTTTGTTTCTCTGTTGAAATATTCTTCTGACCAAGGACTGTAATTTTCAGGATTGTTTTCTTCTTTTTCCATAGTTTCAATCACACTGTCTACTTCATCAAGGTCTTTGTTCACATCATCTTCCACATCACTGACATCAATCGTATTGATTTTTGTATCGGATAACTTGTCCTGTGAAACTTCATCTTTAGATTCCGTTTTTTCTTCAATCTGCAAACTGCCTTTGCCTATATAATGGTCATCTGTTTTTATTTCAGCGTCAACACTTTTTGCGTGAACGGTCATTTCTATCATCATACAAAGAACATATAAGCCTATCAGCATAAAAGTTATCGTATTCAGCGAACCCAGAATATCATACATTCTTGAATTGTCGTACTGTTTGAGAGCGTCCGCAACAGCATACACCGTCACTGTGACAAAACCGGGCATACCGTAAAGTAATGTTCCTTTTACGGTGTTCTTGAACGCTACTCCCTGATACATCATCGAAAGGTGCAGTAATGCCAGTGTCAGAAATGCCATATAGAACAGATTTGTCATATCATATTCATGAATAGCGTGTTTGGTATAGCCAATAAAAGTTGTCACCAGTTGTATACAAGCCCATATTGCCGTCAATGCTGAAAATATACCTGTCTTTCTGACCAGATTTTTTCCTGAAAAAGACGATATCCCCATAAACAACAGAATAATTCCACCCAGTATTCCGAATATCGCATTAATCATCAGGACAACAGGCGTATTACCCGTTGTATTTGCTGAAAATAATGCTCCCGCCTGCATTCCTGCATTGAAAATTAATGTTCCCGCAGAGAGTATACCGAACAATCCCGCCAATAAGTTGCTTTTTGGCTGATAGTATGGTGAAGTCTTTTTGTCGGCAACGCAGAGTATCAGCAAGACAATGTATAACAATGCCACAAGTCCTGCATAGACAAGCCATATCCTGCCACTATTGAGAAAATTTTTGTCAATCCCTTTATCGACAAATAAAATCTGATATACCCTAAGCACTACCGAAAGTATTGCTACAGGAATAAAAAAAATCCATGAGTACTTAATTCTCATACTAACACCTCGTTATTGATTTATTGGTCAATTTTTATTCATAACCTGTCCCTAAGGCTAATAAATATTGATATATAATCATTTTATTCTAATATCTTTGAGATGTCAATACAAAAATTACCGTATTTACCGTATGTTCAAAAAGAAAGGATTTTTGATGATGAAAAAAAACATAATTTCTATTGGTCTGCTCATTGTGGCAATCGCTGTCATTCCGTTGCTGGCACTTATGGTCAGTCCTGCAAAATCTTCCGACACTACCATAAAACCTGTTGTTTCCGAAACCTCTTCCACAACACCAACTACTCCGTCAAAAACAAATATAAATACGAATACAACGGACAGTTTCAGAATTTATGATAAGGCACTGCAAGAAGTAATTACTGTAAATGATTTCGATTTCTGCATAGGGGCAATCGCTGTCGAAACAGATACAGATATTCCCAAAGAGGCACTCAAAGCGGAAATTGTCGCTTTGCATACTTATTATGCCTGTCTGCGTCAGCAAAGCCGTCAGCAAAATAAGGATTTCGATTTTGAATGCAACAGCAAAACATGGAAAGTGTATGTCGGCAAAAATCAACTCAAGGAAAAACTCCGTGATACTTTTGAGGACTACTATAATACTTTGGAAAGTGCGGTGAAAGAAGTCAGTAACTTTCTGATTTTCTATGACGGCAAACTCTGTATGACACCTTGTTTCGATATTTCAGTCGGAAATACTTTCAGCTATGGCGAAATTTATAACGAAAATATTCCTTATCTTCGCAGTGTCCCCTCCCCTTTTGACAAAATCGCTAACAATTATACCACTCAACTTACTCTTTCTTTTGATGAACTCCATAAAATAATGTCAGAAAAATTTTCAGACTATCAATCTGCTGAAAATCAT
Source organism: uncultured Ruminococcus sp. (assembly GCA_902773265.1). GTDB lineage: Bacteria > Bacillota > Clostridia > Oscillospirales > Acutalibacteraceae > CAG-964. Next base: position 417 of record CACYDZ010000133.1, on the reverse strand, counting down.
TCTGACAACCTCAAAGATATTTCTGAAAGCGAAAACGGTGCTGTTTTAAAAATGACTGTCGGTAATCATACCCTGAGCGGAAAAGAATTTGCGGATATTGTTCATCTGAGAAGTAATGCTTTTACTGTGGATTTTCGGAATAATCAATATCAGTTCACCGTGTACGGCTATGGGGACAATATTGGTCTGAGTAAATTCGGAGCCTGTAAACTTGCTGAACAGGGATACGATTTTCAGGCTATCCTGCATTACTATTATACGGATATTACAATTTTGGAAAAATGATTGTCAAAATCTGCTTACGCAGATTTTGGATTTTTCTGATGAGTTTAAGGGCTTTGCCCTTAAAAATCCCACAAGGGGCTTTGCCCCTTGACCCCACAACTTTTTGAAAAAAGTTGACAAAAACTTTTCATT
>CACYDZ010000132.1 GCA_902773265.1 uncultured Ruminococcus sp. | reverse complement strand
GTTTAAGGGCTTTGCCCTTAAAAATCCCACAAGGGGCTTTGCCCCTTGACCCCACCACTTTTGAAAAAGTGGACAAAACTTTTAATTTTCATAGCTATACAAGGCAAAAGTGTTTTGTCCACTTTTTTGGAAAAGCAGGCTGGATTTTCAGGGGAACGCCCTTAACCACAAACGGAAAGGAAAGTGAATTTATGGAAAGTGAAAGAACGGAAACCCAACAGACAGAAGAAAACAGTTCATCGTCAAAGGGACTTTGGAGCAGCATAAAATCTTTTCTGGAGATTATGCCATTGGATTATCTTTTTGCGGCATTGGTTACAGGGTTTTGTTTAAGCAGTTTTTGTACGGTGCTGACCAATTCCCCTAAAATTTCCTATATGGAATTGTCTTTTGTTTCGTCTGTCAATATGGAACTGGTCATTGTAACAACATTGGTTATTTTTATTGCTCTGGTTTTCTTTGCGTTGCTTATCAGAAGTAATCAGGTTATCCCTATTGCCTTGCTGATGTCATGTATTGTATTTGGCAGTTCGCTGGCTTATAAAGGAAGCTATCTGTATGAGGAAAGCAGTAAAAATATCTTTATGAATATTGCTATGGGGTTTATCCTGTTTTTTGTTGTGGCATGGATTACTAAAGATAACAAACTGGATTTTATTGATATCTGTTTACCCAAATATACCGAATGGATTGTGGCAGGTGTATTGTTTGTTGTTTTTACGGTGTGGGTTTCCGCAGCATCTATAGCAAGGTATACAGGTTATATGAGCCATAATTTTGACTTCGGTATTTTTGCACAGATGTTTGAAAATATGCGTACAACAGGATTACCGAATACCACTGTTGAAAGAAATATCCTGATGTCCCATTTTGGTGTGCATTTCAGTCCCGTTTATTATCTGCTTTTACCCTTTTATGCTGTCTATCCTCACCCCGAAACATTGCTTGTCTTACAGTCATTCTTTGTCGGGGCAGGTATTATTCCCGTTGTGCTTATCGCTAAGAAACTCAATATGACACAAAGCGTTATTATTGTGTGTTGTCTTTTGTATATCTTTTTTCCGACTTTATCCAACGGCTGTCTTTATGATTTCCACGAAAACAAATTTCTTACCGTACTCATTATGTGGGCAGTTTATTTTATTGTCAGCGATAAATGGATAGGTACGGTAATTTTCTGTCTGTTGGTTATGGGTGTCAAAGAAGATGCACCGATATATGTGATGTCGATAGCGTTGTATGTGCTGGTTGTGAGAAAAAAATATATTCTTGGCGGAACACTTTTCGGTATGGCAGTTATCTATTTTGTTATTGCTACAAGTATCGTCAATTCTTTGGGCGACGGTATTATGACAAGCCGACTGGATAATTATATGCTCAGTCCTGATGACGGCTTTACAGGAGTTATCCATACTTGTACAGCAAATTTCGGCTATTTTATGTCACAGATATTTACCGCTGATAAGATTATGTTTATGGTATGGATGTTGTTGCCTGTCGGATTTGCACCGTTCTTCAGTGAAAAAAAATCCATGCTGTTGTTACTCATTCCTATGCTGGTAGTGGATTTGATGTCCAACTGGCAGTATCAGTATGATGTGAAATTCCAGTATACTTTTGGTGTAGCGGGACTTATCGTATTTATGACGATGATGGTTCTGTCAGAAAGCGATAATAAAATGAAAAATATACTGTTGATTTACAGTACTTCCATGAGTATTATCATGTGTTTTTCCCTGTTTTTTCCCAGAGCGTCCTCTTATAGTGAATCCAGCAAAAATGTTCAGACAACAACGGCACAATATAACAGTCTGATTGCAACTATCCCTACTGACGCAAGTGTCACGGCAAACGGTAATTATATTCCGCATATGTATAATTTCCCGAATTTGTATCAATATCCCGATATGTATGGTAATGGTAATCCCAAAACGGATTATGTGCTTGTCAACATAAATGATGTACAAAGAAACAGCGATGGGCTTGCCGATTTTATGGGCGATGATTATGAATTTGTCGAACAGAGAAGTTCAATGGCACTTTATAAAATAAAATCACATTAATATTCATAATAAACGGCAGATAGTCAGAGGGCTATCTGCCGTTTGTCATTGAGAAAACGCTTTGCCGATAGTTTCTACGGCATTTTGTGTAATAATGGTTGTTGCGTGTTCTTTGATATGGGCAATTTTTACGCTTTGTGCATAGTTTTTACAGGCATATTCGCCAAGCAGATGAACACTGAATTTCTCTATGCCTACTACCGATTCAATAAGCAGACAGTAATTTCCTTTATAAAGAAAAAGAGAACTTTTATAGTGTCGGCAATGACAACGACAGAGTTTTTCTGCAGCATTTATCATATCGTCAGTGCTGTCAAACACAAAAATTCTTTCAAAGGATTTTCTGACAATACGGAATTTTTTTCCGCTGAGAAAATTTGGCTGTTTTAGTGTGATAAGAACAAAACAACCACCGTCATAAGGCATGGTATCTACAATAATTCCGGCATACGCATTGGTTATCAGTCCTGTTTTGATTTTGGCAATTTCAATAAGTGTCTTAATCACGGCAATATTTTTTCTGTCCTGTAATGTAGCGTACTCTATGGAAAGTCGCTGCATATCGTCATCACATAAATCTATCAGTACTTTATTCTCATCAATCAGTTCGATATTCATAAATATAATACCTTTCGGGAAAAATTTTATGCTATACCTTTATAATATTAACTGTACTGCCTGTGTGCAATAGGAAATTGACGGCTGGCAATTATTTTTATGAATTATTGATGGATATTTGGTAATCCATCAGTTCCGGCTCGCTTCACTCAGAATGTTCTGCTAAGTGTCAGCTGTGACAATTAAAAGTTTTTGTCAACTTTTTTCAAAAAGTTGGCAG
>CACYDZ010000131.1 GCA_902773265.1 uncultured Ruminococcus sp. | reverse complement strand
TCTCAAATTTATGCATTGCTCATCAATTAACCGTTTCATAATTTCTGAAATTTTATTACTCAGTAAAACAATATTTTTATTCTGTGTGTTTTCCATCAAAACGGTATACAATGCTTTTCTTTCATTTTCAAGTTCATTTAGACAATATTGAAGATGACTTATCTCATTTTCACAATTTGTTTTTTCTTCTTTCAAATTTTCTATTTTCCGATTTAGTTCATTAATCTCATCAATATATTTTTGAGAGTCTTCTTCTGAAAGTGCCTCACGCCTGTATCTGTTGATTTCATTTATTCTTTCAGTATAACTATTTTTCTGATTTATCATAGATATCCATTCTTGCGGTCTGACAGCTAAAATTTCATCTATAACTTGTTCCATTTTTCCCTGTTCATTAGTCGATAAGTCAAAAATAATCTCTGTAGATACTCCTTTTGTCGGACGCAACTTATCAAGAATATCCTGATAAATTTGTTTTGATAAAACTTCACTTTTTTCTGTTTTTCCCGCCAAAGATTTTTTTAAAAACTCTTCTGATATCATAAAACTGACATATTCATAAATCGACTGTTTTTCTTCAAAGATAATTTGATTTCTTAGTCTTGGTATCATACTTCTTGCGATGTATAAAGGCATCATATTCTCAAAAAATGTCTTGAGTTTACGAGAAATCTGTTCTCTTTTTTCAGACAATTCTTTTAGCTCCGCATCAAATTGTCTGATTTTTTCCTCTTGTATACCTCCGGCTCGTAAAAATTCCTGTTTTTTCTGTTCAATAGCAACAACTAAAGAATCTATCTCCTGTTCATATCTACATATTGTACTTTCTTTTGTATCAATAGCGGTTTGCAAATTTAAAATTTTATGCTCCAACAACTGATATTTTTCAATGTTTTCTTTATCCTCTATACTGTTTACTTTTCCCACATAGGATTTGCAAAAATTCTGTATTGTTGAGAAAATATCCAATCCACATATTGTCAGCAAGGAATTTTTGACATACTTATGATAATTGTCAGAAGAAAACACATTTCCTATTTCTTCACCATCAAAAAGGAAAAAGTCAAACATATCCGGCGGTATCAATGACTGAAGGTAATTGTCAAAAAAAATCTTTTCTGATTCGTTGAGTACCTTATCATTTTCCCGTACGGTGTAATTTTCCGTCAATTTTTGATTGACTATCGTCCACTGTCTGGACATAGTGTATATTTTAACTTCTCTTTCGTTTTTCAAACTCATCTGAATACGAACTTCTGAAATAAATCCTTCGGTTTGAAAAGCCTTGTTATTAATAAAATTTTTTATTTTTCGGAAATAAAATGAATTTTCTGCGGAATATCCAAAAGCAAGTGAACCATAAAAGGCAATTTTGATGGCGGTAAACATAGATGTTTTTCCCGCACCATTTTTTCCTCCTATTAAAATGATGGACTTTCCACTTTCAACAGTAAAATCAAAGATATTTTCGTTTTCATAGGAACCGAAATTGTTAAGTATTAACTTCAGTATCTGCATTTTCAATCTCCCTTAAAACATCATAATGCAACCATTGCTGATTAAGCAATTTTTCTAATGATTTCCTCATAATTTTAGGATTAGAATAGTTTTTAGTTGTATATACAGATAAAAGCATATTTCTTACCAATTCAGACGGAATATCATATTCATCACAAAGTTCTTCTACCCGTTCTACCGTTTGTTCTTCCATCAATGGTTCTTTGTACTTATCCCACGGTAAATGTTCCTTCATCATTTCATAATACAAATCAACCAATGACCGCCTTGATAAATCAAGTTCCTTATCCCATATTTCATCAATGGCTTTCAATTCTTCAACGGTGATAAGCGGATAGTCCATCTTTTTTTGCGTTTCCAGAAGTTTTCTTAAAATCATTTTTCTTGCTTCCCATGTAAAGGGACCAAATCCTAATTCACCATTTTTATTTTCATAGACTTTTCCATCTCTGCGTTTTTTCTCACGATATTCAGCAACATCTCTTATGCTCATAAGCCATGTTCTGAATTCTGCTAACGGTATCAATTCACGATGTCCTGTGCGAATAAATCCGTTCAATGACTTATCTTCTTTTACCACCGTACACACCCAACAGCCAAATCTTGATTGTCCACAACTTTGCGTCTGTCCTGAATTACTCATTCCTGCAAAAGGACATTCACCGCTGTCTGCATCTGAGTACAGTGCTACTAATTCACTGTTATCGGACCCCCAAGGCGTTTTGCCACTGTTATGCGAAAGCAATACATCCCATACATCTTCTGTTGTCAATTCTACAATGGGATTATAAACAAAAGCATTTGGTATAGTTTCATGACGGTTAAGCAAACGATTAATGATTTCTCTACCCTCAATCCTTCTTTTTCTTGCTATACTTTCTGCCTTTCGCACTCCCAATAAAACAACTACCTCACTTTTTTCT
>CACYDZ010000130.1 GCA_902773265.1 uncultured Ruminococcus sp. | reverse complement strand
TCCACTTTTTCAAAAGTGGGCAGGGTTAAGGGGCGGCAGCCCCTTAGCAGGATTTTAAAGGGCGGCAGCCCTTTAATCGGCTGAAAACTCAAACAAAATCTGCGTAAGCAGATTTTGTCAAATCATGATTTGATGAATAACTGAAAAAGACAACTGATAAATATTTCAGTTGTCTTTTTTGTCATATAAGATTATTGGATTGAAGTCATACTGAAAACAGAAAAATAATCTTTCATGCTGATAAATTTCTGATAAAACAGTCTGTCTGTCTGTAAAGTGATTTCAAAATTTCTGACAGCATTGAGTTTTTCAACAACTTTTCTGAATTTATCAGCCGATAATTCTGAAAAACCTTTGTGATTGTAATAGGCAAGTGTGATGTGCGGTGTCAAAAACGGATACGGACATAATTTTACCTTGTCAATCAAAGTATACAGTTTCTGCAATTTATTCCACTCATGCTCATCAACAGGCACAAGTGCCATTATCAGAGATGTGTTGACCATATTTACTACATAATTCATTTTCATTTTTACGGTCTGTGACTTTACAGGTGCTTCTTTCAGCAGCTGCAACAAATGAACTTCATTATCAAATACTTCACACGCTACTTCCGACAGATTATCTGATGCACTTAAATCATGTAAAGTCATATGAAAAGTATCTTCGGGCAGTCTTTCGCAGAAACATTCGGGAACATATTCATAAAGAATATCCGTCATTTCTGCAATTTTCTTTTTTGTATCGCAATCCAGTTCAAAAACAACCGTATCTCCGTAAAATGCTTTGAAAGTATTGTCCTCATTGACTTTGCGGTATACTCTTCCGTCAGCAATAAAATTACCTTTGCCAATCTGTAATTCCGACTGCTGATAGCTGATTCTGGCTAAAAACTCATCGTATTTTTCCATAGAACCGCTTCCTTTCCCTGATTTGAAAACAAAAATTCTGTGCAACAGTTTGTAAATCAGTTGAGATTCAAGGCAGTTTTAAAAGTCTGTGTCATCTGTTCGTTGTTGGGAGAGATTATCATGAAGACATATAACCCGTTGGTTTCTACCGAACATTTTTCGATAATTTCAGCTTGTGCGGGATTGTAATTTTTGTTTTCGTTGAGTTTGGATTGCCGTCTGTTTTCTAAAGCGGTCTTGAGTGTTTCAACATTTGCCTCACTGCTGGCTTTGAGTAAAACAATTTCTTCCTGTTCTACACCTGAATTGTTGATACCGCCTGCAAACTCTGAAACCTGTTCAGCCGTAATCCCGTAATATCTGTCCAGTGATGATACATTTTGAAATTCTACTATTTCGGTAACATTCATTTGTGCTTTCATATCAGCGAAAACATCGGTGAGCGTCTTTTCCTGTACAGCGTTCTGGCTGACTGTCGAATTTACCTGAGATGTATTTTCTTCTTTATCTCCGCAGGCACACAAAACACTTCCCATAATGATTGCCACCGAAAGCATAACTGCTATTTTCTTTACCATAATGATTTCCTCCTTATTTCTTATGACCACTCTTACACATGATTTTTGAGATAGTCACACCAGACTTCGCAAGCCTCTCCTGTAAAATGAATACCCATTGCATCGGGGTCACCGCAATAATTTTCACGCAGATGACCGCTCTCATCTGCCATAATACTGTAAATATCCAGATAATGATAACCGTTTTCTGCGGATAATGCCTGTAATTTTCCGTTAAATTCCTGTATCAGTGTATTATTCCATGTTTCCCCCTCAAAGCCGTCCAGTATCGGGGTTACTGACTGCACATAGATAACTGCATCAGGTGAATTTTCGTGGATTTCTGACAGCAATGTTTTGGCACTTGCAAGCGAATCCTCTATGCCGTACAACCCTATATCGTTCATACCCAACATGACAAAGACTTTCGTTGATTCTGTAATAACCGCACATTCTTCGGTCTTTCGTGTTGCTCCTTTGTAGTAGGGGCGTATCAGTTCTTCATCATCTTCATCAAACTGCGTATTGGTATATCCCATACTGCCTGCACAGAAAAATTTTGCATTTCCCAGTGCTTCAGGGTGGTCATCACAATAATAATTCAGTTTTAAAGTTACACTGTCACCGACAAATACCGCATCATCAAACCATGATGATGTCACTGCTTCACCGTTATTCGGCGATGGTGTACTGTTTTCTGTCGCTATGGGTACTTCTGTAACTACTGGCGAACTGATTTCTGCAATCGGTTGTTCATTGGTATTTTCACCGATTGCTGTTGTCAGTTCCGTAACGACATATCCTTCATCATTTTTCTGCGGTGTAACTGTTTCTGTTTCTTCTGACGAACAGGCTGTCAGCAAACATAACATTGCACAGATTATTACTGTTGTTATTTTTTTCATCATCATTATGTAATCCTCCAAGTCATTTTTTATCAGCCATTCATATGCTGTTTCAGATAGTTATTTCAGGCTTCACAATCGTCCAATGAAAAATGTATACCCATTTCTTCTCCCTCAGAGAACAACAGGAGTTACGATTGTATGTAAATTTTTGTTGTCGAAATACACTGTCATCAAACCACGATAAATCCAATGGGAAAAGATTTTCTTCTGCGTTTATTTCCGCACCATGTTCAGGGTATCTTCCTCAGATATGTCAAACGATAATCTGCACATAGCTTATGTATTGACAGCAATTTTTGGTAACTCACAACATTATAGCATATTAAATTTCTTTTTTCAACAAAATATTTTGCCTTCCTTACGGGTTTGAAAAAAATCACAATTTTAACGAAATGACAAAATCCCTTTTCAGACCGCAGAGGGTCTGAAAAGGGATTTTGTGAATTGAGAAATGGGGTATATCAAATTACATAGTGCCATAAATTCTGTCGCCGGCATCACCAAGACCGGGAATAATGTAACAGTTTTCATTAAGACCTTTGTCTTTTGCGGCACAGAATACCTGCACATCAGGGTGTTCTTCGGTCAAAGTTCTTATGCCTTTGGGGGCGGCCACGATACAGAGAAATTTAATACTTTTGGGATTACTTTTCTTGATAATAGAGATAGCATCAACGGCTGAACCGCCTGTCGCCAGCATGGGGTCAAGAACGAAAACATCTCTTTCGCTGATATCAGAGGGTAATTTTTTATAGTACTCCACAGGCTGAAAAGTTTTTTCATCACGATATAAACCGATGTGTCCGACTTTTGCCGCAGGAACCATTTTCAGCATAGCGTCAAGCATACCGTTGCCTGCTCTTAAAATAGGAACAAATGCCAGTTTTCTGCCGGCGAGTACTTTTGTGGTTGCCGTTGCCACAGGAGTTTCAATCTGAATTTCTTCAAGCGGTAAATCTCTCATTGCTTCATAGCACATCAGCATGGAAATTTCGGAGATTAATTCTCTGAACATTTTACTTCCTGTATTTTTGTCACGCAGAAATGTCAATTTGTGCTGTATCAAGGGGTGGTCTAATACAGTAACCTGATTGTTCATTATTTGTCACAACCTTTCTTTATTTATTTTATGGCAGATAATCAGGAGTTTTCCCTGTTTTCTATTTCTGTAATCATATTGACACGGTTTTCATGTCTGCCACCATCAAAAGGGGTATGAAGAAAGATATCCGCCAGTTTTACAGCGGTCTGTTCATCAATTACCCTGCCACCCATACAGAGTATGTTGGCATTGTTATGCCGTCTGGTCATTTCGGCACAAAATTCGTTGGTAACGACTGCCGCACGGATACCTTTGATTTTATTGGCTGTCATAGAAACACCGATACCCGTTCCGCAACAGATAATGCCCAGTTCACATTCTTTATCGGCAACAGACCTTGCGGCTTTTTCGGCATAGACAGGATAATCAACAGACTGTGTATCATATGTTCCGAAATCCTTATAGGGAATATGCTGATTTTCCAGATAGTTTCTGACAGCTTCTTTAATTTCATAACCGCCGTGGTCACAAGCCAAAGCAATCATTAATTAACACTCCTTTCGGTTCAAGGGCTGCCGCACAGTGTCTGTGTTCCCAACCCTTGAAAATCCTGCTAAGGGGCTGCTGCCCCTTAACCCTGCCCACTTTTTTGAAAAAAAGTGGACAAAAAACTTTTCCGGCTAACTTCGTTCGGATAGATTATCAAACTTTCAGCTATTAAAGGGCTGCCGCCCTTTAAAATCCTGCCCAAAGGCTCCGCCTTTGGAATCCGCCCACTTTTTGAAAAAAGTGGGTCAAAAACTT
>CACYDZ010000129.1 GCA_902773265.1 uncultured Ruminococcus sp. | reverse complement strand
TATTGGAATAGGGAAGAATCAGCTTGTTTCCGTTCAGTCTGACAAAACCTATCACAAGTGTTGTAAATCCGTCTTTTGGCAGATAATGCGGTAATTGACAGTCTCTGAAAGAATATTTGCCTTTCTTTGCAAGTTTCAGCAGTCCGAAAAAACTTTTGAACGAGCCATCTACTTCTTTCAATATCTGCTGTGCCATGTTAGCGTTCAAAGTTTTGTAATTAGAACTGTCTTTCAGCAAGGTGTAATTCTTTTCATAATTCAGATATTTGCCCTCTGTGAAGTAATACCGGCGAACATTGTAGATTGCTTCATTGGCAAGATTTTTTGCTGTATGGCATAATTCTCTCAAAATGTTGTATTCTTCTTTTGACAGATGTTTCACTTGTTGTTTTACCGTAAGATACATAGTTTCTTCTCCTTTCTTTCAGATTTAGGATAGTTCCTATGTATTTATTATAGCGTACATCTTACCAAACATCAATAGTTCCAGTAAAGCATTCGGCATTCATCTCCCACTTTCGCTTCGCTTAGACATGGAAGTATTCTGCCGAAAATCTGATAAATTCGCTAATCCAAACCATCAATATTATATCCTATATGTATACATCTTGCAACATTTTTTTGGTGTTAAAACTGAATTTCACCTATTACTAACAATTTCAATTTTATTTTTTGGTTATTATGACCAAAGCCCATGATTTTATTTCTGTTATGCACAATTTATTTGGTCTTAATCCGTCATTTTTACAATTATTCTTTCTAAAACACTTGCTAAAATAACCCTCCATCATGTATAATATCTGTATGTACAAGTTCATTGATGACAAAACAGATTTTTCAGTAAGGCGGTCAGACATATGATTTTAGCATTGGATATCGGAAATACCAACATTGTTTTAGGTTGTGTTGACGCACAACATATTGTCCATTCCCTTTTCAGAATTAAAACAGATATCAGCCGTACTACATGGCAATACGCTGTGGAAATCAACAGTATGCTGGCTATCGGCAATATCGACAGACAGTGTATTGACGGTTGTATGATTTCTTCGGTGGTACCGCCCATTACCGCTGTTCTGAAAGATGCTGTAAAAATCGTTACGGATATTGATGCCAGAATTGTCGGTGTGGGTATGAAAACAGGGCTGAATATCATGATTGACAATCCTGCCACTGTCGGGAGTGATATGGTGGTTGACGCTGTGGCGGTTATCAATCAATATGCCTTACCTGCCATCGTGATTGATATGGGAACCGCAACAACCTTTTCTGTCATCGACAAACATAAGAATTATCTGGGCGGTATAATAATACCCGGCATAATGATTTCGCAGAACGCCCTTACCGAACGCACCTCACAATTACCTAAAATCAGTCTTGACTGTCCTAAGTCGGTCATCGGCAAAAATACAGTGGACTGTATGAAAAGTGGTGCTGTCTACGGTAATGCGGCTATGGTTGACGGCGTGATTGACCGTCTTGAAAAGGAACTCGGCGAAAAAACAACTGTGATTGCCACAGGGGGTCTGTCCGAATGTATTATCCCACATTGCAGACGGTGTGATATAATATTGGATAATCATCTTCTTCTGAAAGGTTTACGGATATTATACGATAAAAATAAATAATTAGGGATGAAATATGAAAGAAAATACAACGAAAAATAAAATCTATCTGTTACTCAAACAATGTGATGGTTATGTCAGTGGAGAAAAGATTTCTGAGGTTCTGGGGATTACCCGTTCGGCTGTCTGGAAGTATATCAAACAACTCCGTAAAGACGGCTATGTGATAGAATCCGCTACCCGTAAAGGATATCATCTGATGCAAAGTTCTGATAAACTCAATGAAGCCGAACTTTCCTATTCCCTCAATACAAAAACACTAGGCAATAAAATTATTTTCCTGCCAAAAACAGACTCTACCAATACGGAAATCAAACGCCTTGCTGTTAAAGGCTATGCTGAGGGTGTCACGGTTGTTGCCGAACAACAAACCGGCGGTAAGGGTCGCTTAGGCAGAATGTGGGTTTCACCGTCCGATACAGGTCTGTGGTTTAGTTTTCTCCTCAAACCTGACCTCTCCCCTCTGCATATCGCCGGAATTACCCTCGCCTGTGGAATGGGGGTCTGTATCGCTATCCGCAAGTACACCTCCCTCAACGCTTTTATCAAATGGCCAAACGATATTATCATCAATAACAAAAAAGTCTGCGGTATTCTTACCGAAATGTCCGCTGAGGCTGACAAAATCAATTTTGCTGTTGTCGGCATTGGCATCAATGTCAATACAACCTTTTTCCCTGCGGAAATTCAACACAAGGCAACCTCCCTCTTCCTCGAAAAGGGTATTGCCATCGACCGTAAAGAACTCTTTCGTCAGGTACTTACTGAAGTGGAAAAATATCTTAACGACTACTCTGAAAATTACGGTATCTATGTCATAGACGAATATAAAAAATACTGTGCCACACTTGGACGCAATGTCTGTGTGGTGCGTGGTAACCACACCATTCAAGGTAAAGCTGTCGATATCGCTGAAACCGGCGACCTCATCATTCTTACTGACGATAATCAGAAAATCAACATCAATTCAGGTGAAGTCACCGTTCAGGGCATTTATTGAGTAAATAGACTGTCGGGAACTTTGTCCCCGAACCTCTTATTTATCAAACATTCAGCTGTGACAATTAAAAGTTTTTTGTCCACTTTTTTTCAAAAAAGTGGGCAGGATTTTTAAGGGCGGCAGCCCTTAAACTCCCCAATGATAATACAAAATTTTCTTACGAAAATTTTGTCATATTCCCTTTACCGCTATCATCAAAAAGTGAGGAGAATTTATGAAACAGGAAAAAGTTTCTATCATCATTCCCGTACACAACGGGGCAAATAAACTGGAAAAAACAGTCATGCAGATTTTAAATCAGTCCTATCAGAATATTGAAGTTATATTGGTAGAGAATTTCTCTGTGGACAATTCCCTTGAGGTGTGTAAGCGTCTTGCTGAAAAAGACAGCCGTGTAAAAGTTTTTCAGAGTTTCGATAAGGGTACTACCTTTGCCAGAAAAAAGGGTATTCTCTCCGCTACGGGCAGCTACATCACTTTCTCTGACCAGGACGACAACTATATCAGCAAATACAGTATCGAAAAAATGTATAACACCATCAAAAAAGATAATGTACAGATTTGTCAGTTTTCCTATTATGTCAATCATGGGTTCGGCATTAAACGGAAAATGTGTTTCTGTGATGAAGATAAAATTCTTCCCTATGATGAGTTCATTCAGACCGAATTTAAAGGTCTTTTTGAATACTATATTACCGCTATGAATGCCAATGTCTGGACAAAAATCTATCAGGCAGATATTATCAAAAAATCTGCTCTGAAAGTGAATAAAAGTTTATTTTCCGCTGAAGATTTATACCTGAATTTACTTACCTATACCACTGATGGTATTGAAAAAGTGTCTTTCCATACAGACGCTTACTATGTCTGGAATCTGGAAACAGGTTTTTCTTCCTCCGACAGCGGTAACGAACGCCTCTATTTTGAAAGAAATGTCAATCGTATGATGGCTCTCAACTTTGTAGAACAATATCATATGGATTCCGGAATTACTTACGCTCTCAATTATAACACGCTCTTTTCTTATCGGGAAAGAATTGGTCTTATGATTAACAAGAAAACAGATAAGGAAACTATTCTCGAAAGAATTTCCAAATACGAAACTTATGAATTTATCAATGTCGCAAAAGACTATTTCCGCAATCTTGACAAAAGCAAATATGATGATGTCATCGCCTTTATGATTAGCGACTACTCCCCCGAACAACTTTATGACTACTGCGACAAGACTAAAGGTAAACTTAAACTACTGTCCCGCTTACATCTTTTCTATCAGAATATTGTAAAGAAAAAATAATCCTTTACTCAAAAGTCGGCTATCCGTTTGCAGGCATAGCCGACTTTTCTAAGTTTTCTCCCTTTTCCCTGTATAACCCATTTGACATCATTTTATTTATATCATAAGAAACTTTTGCCCTGAATTTTAGGTAAAACAGAAAAAATATGTAGAATATTCTGTTGACCTGTCATACTATTTATGCTATGATTATCAGTACTTGAAAAAATTTACACAAAGAAAGGTTCGGAAAAAATGAACAACAAAAATTCCCAAACTAAACTTTCCCAAAACCCTGCGGAAAAACGAAATTCCTTTTCCAGTTCCATAGGGTTCGTGCTTGCGGCGGCAGGCAGTGCTGTCGGACTGGGTAACATCTGGCGTTTTCCCTATCTGGCGGCAAAAGATGGTGGAGGACTGTTTCTTGTGGTCTACCTTGTACTGGCAATCACATTCGGCTTCACTATGCTGATATCAGAAGTAGCTATCGGACGAAAAACTAAACAAGGTTCTCTCACCGCTTATGCAACACTTCATAAGAAATTCAGCTGGGTCGGTATTTTTGCCACAGTTGTTCCGTTTATGATTTTGCCTTACTACTGTATTATCGGTGGCTGGGTGCTGAAATATTGTACTGCCTATATAACGGGCAACGGTTCGGCTACCGCTACGGACGACTATTTTACAGGCTTTATTACCGCCTATGTTGACCCTATTGTTTTTGATGTTATCTTTCTTGGTGCGGTGGCGTTCATCATTTACAAGGGCGTCAACAAGGGTATCGAACTTATCTCTAAAATTTTAATGCCTGTGTTACTGGTATTTGTCATTGGCATTGCCATATTCTCCCTCACCATTAAAAATAATAATGTTTCCGGTCTGGACGGTCTGAAAGTCTATTTAATTCCCAGCGTCAAGGGAATGAATTTTAAAGATATTGTCATCGTCATTCTTGACGCTATGGGACAGCTATTTTATAGTATCAGTGTCGCTATGGGTATCATGGTCACTTACGGCTCTTACTACAAAGATGACAGCAATCTTGTCAAATCTGTCAATCAGATTGAAATATTCGATACTGTTGTGGCTTTTCTGGCAGGTATCATGATTATCCCTGCTGTTTTCGTCTTTCTCGGTGCGGACGGTATGAAAGCAGGACCCGGACTGATGTTCATGGCTTTGCCGAAGGTCTTTTCTCAGATGGGCGTTGCCGGAAATGTTGTCGGAGCAATCTTCTTTGTCATGGTACTTCTGGCGGCTCTGACAAGTGCAGTATCTGTACTTGAAGCTGTTGTGGCAAGTATGATGGATAAATTCCACTGGTCAAGAACAAAAGCAACTGTCATTGAAAGTGTCATTGCTCTTGTTCTGGGTATCGTTGTCTGTCTGGGCTATAATGTACTCTATTTTGAAGTGTCTTTACCTAACGGCTCTACCGCTCAGATACTCGATATTATGGACTATCTCAGTAATAATATTTTCATGCCTGTTGTGGCTGTCGGTACCTGTATTCTCATCGGCTGGATTGTCAAACCTGATACTGTCATTGATGAGGCAACCAAAAACGGCGAAAAGTTCGGTCGTAAAGGATTATATATCGTTATGATTAAATTTGTCGCTCCTGTACTGCTGTTTGCTCTGTTGCTGGTATCACTCGGTGTGATTAAATAATGACCAAAAAAACAGTATTTATTGATGGCGTGAAAGACGGTATTCCTATCGCTCTGGGATATTTTTCCGTTTCGTTCGGGTTCGGTATATCCGCTGTCGGACTGGGAATATCCGTTCTTCACTGCGTCATTATTTCTCTTACCAACCTCACTTCGGCAGGACAGTTTCAGGGTATACAGATTATCGCCCTTTCGGGTACGCTTATCGAAATGGCTCTGGTACAGTTAGTTATCAATATGCGGTATTCTCTGATGTCACTGGCACTTTCTCAGAAACTTGATGACACTTTCACGCTCAAACACCGCTTAATCGCTTCCTACGGTATCACTGACGAAATATTCGCTGTCTGCTCTACCAAACAGGGAAAACTTTCCCCTTACTATATGTACGGCATAATTTCAATATCTACGCTGGGCTGGACTTCCGGTACTTTTCTGGGAGCGGTTTTCGGGGCAGTTCTTCCGCCTTTGCTTACTTCATCGCTCAGTATTCTTCTTTACGGTATGTTCCTTGCTATTATCGTTCCCCCTGCTAAGAAAAATCATAAAATTCTCTTCGTTGTGGGAATATCCGCAATGCTGAGTTCTGTGTGCAGATATTTTCTGCCCATGATTTCGGGCGGATTTGCCGTGATTATCTGTTCTGTCCTGTCCGCCGTTCTGGGAGCATTACTCTTTCCCATAGACGACACCCGACAATGAAAAAAATAACTTGCAGCTGTGACAATTAAAAGTTTTTGTCGAACTTTTTTCAAAAAGTTCGTGGGGTCAAGGGGTGAAACCCCTTGTGGGATTTTTTAAGGGCAACGCCCTTAAACTCCCCAAGAAAATCCAAAATCTGCGTAAGCAGATTTTGACAATCAT
>CACYDZ010000128.1 GCA_902773265.1 uncultured Ruminococcus sp. | reverse complement strand
GCACCACATTAACAAATCCCACAGGCACACCAATCACTAATGACGGAATGATTTGTTTTTCTTCCATCAGTTCATACAGACGGATTAGAAAAGTGGGAGCGTTGCCAACAACAAAAATAACATTACGGTCTTTGAAAAGACGGACTGCCTTTTCCACTGATACAACCGCACGGGTGACATTTCTGTTTTTAGCCTGTTCGATAACATCATTGTCCGAAACAAAACAGTATATTTCCGCATTCAGTTTTGCCAGAGCGGGTCGGCTTATGCCCGATAAAGCCATTTTGGTATCCGTAACGATAACGGCATTTTTTTCTTTAAGGACGGAAAGAGCCTTACTGACGGCATTTTCAGAAAAGCATAAATTCTGCACATAATCAAAGTCGGCAGTGGTATGGATAACTCTTTTCAGGATTTGTTTTTCGACAGAGCTGAAACGGGAAATATCATAATTCTGCAATTCCTGTTCGATAATTGCCATACTTTTTTTTTCGATATCACAGGGATTATTATTTTCGATTTTCATAGGTGAATTATCCTTTTTTCGTGAGGGTATCGGACTGAAAGACCAGTTTTCTGTCATACCACTTTTGTTTTTTGATACTGAACGCACAGCAGTCAATTTCGGTATCGAGTTTTTCGACAGGGACGGTATAGGTATATTTGCCGTCAGCATTTTCCTGAAAGAAGCAGTACGCCGTTTCATCAGATTTTTCTGCCTGTTGAGAAGTACCCATAAAGAGTTTTTCATAGCCCTTTCCACTCAAGGTCATCACAGCGGACATTTTCCCGTCTTTTACTGTCAGTTGACAGTCTACAATTCTGAACATGGACGAACTTGACTGTACGGCAATAGAATATGTACCGTTTTGCCATTCGGCTGATGTAGCTATTTGGGTTGATAATTCTGTCTGTAATTCTGTCTGTAATGAAACAGGAACTTCGGTTGAGGAAGTGGTATTCACAGCGGAATTGCCACACGCCGACAACATCATTACTGCACACAAACATAAAAACAATTTCTTTTTCATAAATAAAACCTCTTTTTGTAAAGTATTCGATTGACACTGTCGCTTTGATAACGGCAGATAATAACTTTTAATCTATCCCTATTGGAAAATAAAATCACTGCCGTTATCAAAGCGACAGTGATTTTATTTTCACCTACGGGATTGATATATTTTAAACGGATTATTTCAATTCAGCGATAGCTGTTTTCACATGGTCGACATAGATATTCTGAATTTCTGTAAATTCACCAAGACCTTTGAGAACACATTCTACTTCAAAGCCTTCTTTGGTAAATACGGATTTCCATGAATCTTCTTCATCGCCAGCCATATCATTGTTTGCGTGGTCGCCAGCCACTACCATCAGTGGCTGTAAGGCAACTTTCTGATAACCGCCGTCTTTAGCCAGTTTTACTACATCGTCAAGTGTAGGAGTGGCTTCTACTGTACCGATAAAGTAATTTTTGTTATTGGAGAGTTGTGTCTGCAATTTGGCATATATGCCGTTTGCATCGTGTTCCGTACCGTGACCCATAAAGACATAAGCGGTATCGTCTTTGTTGGCGGTGATTTTGGGGAGAATTTCGGCAACCTTTTGGAAATCATCGTCACTGGAAAGCAACGGTTTTCCCATAACGACAGCGTCAAATTTATCTTTATACTGTTCGGCAGCCTCAGCCAAATCATCATACTCATAACCGTTCATCAGGTGGGTAGGCTGAACGACTACTTTTTTCACCTTGTCACTGACAAGCCTGTCAAAAGCCTGTTCCACATTGTCAATTTCGAGATTATCTCTTTCCTTGAGTTTGTCAATAATAATCTGACTGGTAAAAGCCCGTCTGACTTCATAATCAGGGTTAGCACTCTGGACAGCATTTTCAATCGCACCGATAGTTTTTTCACGGCTGTCGTTGTAGCTTGTGCCGAAACTTACCACTAAAATAACAGGTTTTGTTTCTGTTTGTGTTGTGGAGGTAGTGGTTTGTGTCTGAGAGGAGGCGTTGTCGGTTTTACCGCACGCACAGACTACTACTGCCATAGATACTGCCAGCACACCTGTCAGCATAATTTTGAACCATTTTTTCATCATGAACATTCCTTTCGTTTTTTGAAAAGTATATATCAATCCCATAATGTCAAAATCTGCATACGCAGATTTTGTTTGTGTTTTCAGCCGATTAAAGGGCGTTGCCCTTTAAAATCCCACAAGGGGTTTCACCCCTTGACCCCACAAGCCTTTGAAAAGGCTTGACCGAAACTTTCAGTTGTCACCGCTATAAGTTTTCTCATCATTACGCATCGTATGGATTAATAGTATTGTATCAGTTTCCTGCCCGCCTTCTAATAGAAAAATCACCATAAATACCATTTGCCCAGAAACCCACTTTTTCTTTTATTTCATGTGATAAAAATATATAATATAGCCAACAAAAGTGGGCAAATGGGCTTTCAAAATTAAAAACGCTTATTTTGTCATTTTCCCCAGATATTGATGATAAAGGTCTTTGGGAATGGAAAACAAATCACAGATATTTTCTGCCGTAAAGATAGTATCGGGTTTTCCGTAATGCACCACCTTTCCGTCTTTGACCGCTACGGTATAATCGGAGATTTTCTCGGCAAAATCCAGTTCGTGCATAGAAATCAATACCGCCATCTGTTTTTCAGCAACAAGTTTCCGCAGAATTTCCAGAAAGCGTATCTTGTGGTGAATATCCAGATAAGAAGTCGGCTCATCCAGAATAAGAATTTCGGGTTGCTGACAAATTGCCTTTGCCAGAAGTACCCGCTGTCGCTGACCGTCACTGATTTGTGAGAAATCTTTATCCGCAAAATCCTCTATATCCACAAGCTGTATCGCTTCCTCAACTGCCTGTCTGTCCGTTTGGGAAAGCCGTCCGAAATAGTCCGTATACGGATATCTCCCCGTTTCTACCACTTCCTGACAACTCATCAGTTCTGTATGTACCTTTTCGGTAAACATAACAGAAAATTTTTCGGCTTTTTCTTTTCGGGAAAAATCTTCCAGATTCTTTTCCATAAACAATATCCTGCCACTGATTTTCTCCAGAGTGCCTGCTATCGTTTTTAAGATTGTCGATTTTCCCGAACCGTTTGCTCCGATTAAGGTGACGATTTCACCTTTGCGGATATGCAGACAGACCGCTTCAATAACTGCCTGACCATCATATCCTACAGTAAGGTTATCTGTCTGAAGCAACATCGTTAAAACTGTCCTTTCTTTTTACGGAGCATGACGGCAATTACCACAGGTGAACCGAATATTGCCGTTACTGTACTGATACTGAGTTCTGTCGGAGAAAACACCGTTCGTGCTATCATATCACACACCATACAGAAAATACTTCCCCCCATAAAACAGGCGGGTATCAGCACAAGCGGTTTTGTGGTTCGGCATATTGCCCTGATAATATGCGGTACGGCAATTCCCACAAACGATACAGGCCCCGCAAATGCTGTCACACACGCCGAAAACATTCCCGAAAGTACTATCAGCCACACTCTCAGGGCTTTGACATTCACCCCTAAATGAAACGCATAGCTTTCTCCAAGCTGATAGACGCTTATCGGCTTTGCCAACAGGAATGTCATGACCAGACATAAAAATACCACTGCCGACATTACACCTACATTCTCCATTGTCATTCCTGAAAAACTGCCCATCGACCAGTTACGCAGATTGACAATGTCGCTGTCATCAGCAAATGTGACCATAAATTCTGTCACCGCTGAACAGATATACCCTATCATTACTCCCACAACTACCAACAATGCCGTATTGCGTACTTTCCGTGAAATTATCAGCACCAGCACCAATGTCACCATCGAACCGAAAAATGCCGAAACTATCATAAATAAACCGCTCACGGAAAATAACATATTTGCCGAAACTATCATGACAACCGCAACAATCAGCTTTGCTCCTGACGATATGCCTAAAATAAAGGGACCTGCAATCGGATTGTGAAAAAAAGTCTGCAACAGGTACCCCGACAGTGCCAATGCTCCGCCTAAAATACACGCTCCCAATACTCTCGGTAAGCGTATTCTCAACAGAATGGTATATATTGTTTCATTATACGCTTTCCCGAAAAGTATTTCCCCTAACGGAATATCAGCACTGCCTGTTATCAGATTTCCTGTAAACACCATTACCATAAGAAAAAACAGTCCCGAAAAGAATAATCCGTAATGTTTTTTTTTCACTTTGATTTCTCATCTCCGTTAAGCTATCACAATGGTTTATCCCAAATTCAGCGGTGACAACTGAAAGTTTCGGTCAAGCCTTTTCAAAGGCTTGTGGGGTTCAGGGGCAAAGCCCCTGATGGGATTTTAAAGGGCAAAGCCCTTTAATCGGCTAAAAAATTCCAGACAAAATTTGCAAAAGCAAATTTTGTCATATTCCCCCCAAAAAAGCGTTCCAGTCGGACGGGCAAAATTCCTTTTCAGACCGCAAGGGTCTGAAAGGAATTTTGTTATCAGGGAAATGGGGGATAACACAACATTCCGCAAATCAATCCAACAGATATAAGAACTTTGGCGGATTGTTTTCAGCGGTATCGGTAAAAATACAGTTAAAGTCGGCAATAATATCCCCCGACTTCATACTTTCCTGATAGAGGTTGTTGTGGGTACACCACACGGCATTTTCCTTTACCGCCTTGAAATCCTTGAACAGACTGTTTTTGGCAATCAGTTCACTGACACTGTGTATTTCACCGCTTGTGGTACTGTTGTAAATGAGAATATCGGTATTTTTGGCGGTGGTGTAGAAAGTTTCCATATCCATCGTGACAGACGAAAAGTTTTCGCTTTCCAAATTTGCAAAAATATTCTCACCGCCTGCCAATTCTATCATCTTGGAAATATAATCATCGGATTTTCGGGTGACAATTTGTCCTTTATTATTAATGTAGAAATAGGCAACCGTTTTTTTCGTGGCGGTATTCTGAATATGAGTGATTTTCTCCTGTTGTTCATCAAACAAACTTTTTGCATTTTCCTTTTGATGAAGCATTTCACCGTAGACCTTAATCCATTCACACCGTCCCAGAGGGTGATTTTCGTAACTGGAATAGTCCACAAAGACGGTAATGCCCAGTTCTTCCAGCTTTTCTTTGACATCGGGTGTATGTTCAATCATGGTGGACTGTATAGCAAGCTGACAATTTTTCGAAAGCAACAATTCGTAATC
>CACYDZ010000127.1 GCA_902773265.1 uncultured Ruminococcus sp. | reverse complement strand
TTTTTCTCTAATAAAAGCGTTGTTATGCCCATAGTTCAAAGAACCTGCGCCACAGAAAAAGTCAAGATATTGATTGCAATCATTATCATACATAAACTCATTTTCCGCTTTGTCGAATACAGCGGGAAATTTGCGGCAATATGACCGCACTTCGCTTTCATGTTGTTCAAAAACAGTTGAATTCATAGAACAAATACTTCTTTCAATACTTCTTACCGTTACTAAAATGGTCTAATACATGATACGAAATAATAGATTCTATCCATCCACATTCTTTTATTATCATGTGCTAAATCCCTGATATTGATGTTTGCTTGATTGATTGCCGGACATAGTTGGTCGGTAAAATCAATATGCGTTTTATCCGACAAGCGATTCTCAAAGGGAGTTTTAAGAAACAGATCACCTAAATGCCTATTATTATATGGAATAGTAACATCATAAGCAAACATATGCTCACATGTAATAACATCTGAACCCCATCGACTATCACGCATTTCAAGCTCAATAATGTCGCTCCAATCATAGTTGAACATATGCTCGTTATATTCTGTTTCTTTTAAGAACTTTCGATAAATTGTATCAGTCTGATACATTAGAATAGGGTTAAATAAATATATATTATTCATGACATTGACTTTTCTGGCAGAGCATTTTTTTTGCATATGTTTAACGCCAAATTTTTTATAATAATACGCTCTGCCTATTTCAGATGTCCACGACTTTATTTCAACATCAAAATCTTGATTCTTTCTAAAAAAAATTCGTTTCATAATATCATTATGATTAAATCTTTTTCTGTTGCTATTAACGCATAATATCGCAGTTACCAAATCATATTCCGGATACACTGCTTTATCTAAGGGAATGTCGTATGTAGTATGCTTTACTCCTACAGCATCACATAGCCCTTTGGCTGCATCGCAATCCACTTTTTCAGCCACCTGCGAATTATAAGAAAAATATTTTAGCTTATCTCCCAAATGAGCAGCTGCTGCAAGCGAACCTTTACTATCTCGACCACCCGTAACGGATATAGCTGCTACATCCCATTTTTTTGAGATTAGTTCAAGGCTTGATTTTAAAACAATTGCAATTCTAGAGATAGTTTTCTGGTAATCTACCTCATTGGAGCACATATCTAAAGGCTTAGTTGGATGAAAGCGTTTGACAAAAAAATTCCCATCAGAATACAAAACATAAGTATCGCAAATCAATTTTCTCAACTCAAGATAATGACTTATATCTCCTGGAAGTCCTTCACCATATAAATAGTACCAACGGTATTTTTCAAGCCTTTTTACATATGAATTAAAGGTTACACTTTCAAATCGTGCAACTAATTCCTCATGCGAAGAAATATACAACTTTCCATTTATTTCACCATAATAAGCAGTATACATACTTTCGAAATCGCCACAGAAAAACACATCATTTTCATTAGCAATCCCGAAAACAAATAACCCCGTTAAATCATTAATGCAATCAATTGCTTTTTCAAAATCCCCATGTGAAACATCTGCAATATATTTAATAATCTTGTTTTCGTCGTATTCATATCGGAACGGATCATAAGCATGACCTATCAAGAAATAAGCTGTTCCATTGTTTTCAAAAATATAAGCTTTCTGATGTCGATGAATAAACAACTGGTACTGCTTTAGCACAGATTTACAATCCCAGTTGTTATAAAATGGAAATACAGAAGGAAATTCTATGATAGCATTAGTAAACAAAAAGCCCCTTTCAAAAAGAGCAGATTTATACTTGGGAAAATCTTCGATATGATTTTCTAAATACTCCCAATTCTCATTCATAAAACAGTAGCATACCTCTCCAAAAAATTTATCGTATTTTCTCTTAACCTCTCCCCATTTCCCTCTCCAGCAAAGCTGTTATGAGGGGTGAGGATGATGTTTGGTTTTTCCCACAAGGGACTGTTCTTTTTCAGCGGTTCTTCCTCGAACACATCAAGAACAGCGCCGGTGAAACGGTCTATATTGTTCAGCAAA
>CACYDZ010000126.1 GCA_902773265.1 uncultured Ruminococcus sp. | reverse complement strand
TCCTGTTCTTCTGTTGCCGTGTCAGTTCCCAGACGGGCTTTCAGCCTCTCAATCATCTTGTCAAGCTCTCCCGGTGTTGTATCTTCGTCATCGTCAAGAACTTCGGACAACATTCTATACAGTTCACTTCTATTTTCCTCTTCACATTTCTTCACGGCATCCTTTCCGGAAACTCCATTGAAAATGATATCCACTATACCGCTTCCGTAATTCCGAAACATTGTTGCCGGATAGTAAATGCTTCTTTGAACCATTGCTTTTGTCGGAGTGATATCTTCACAGCAGATGTGAACTTTGAAACGAATCTCACCATCGTCATAGTCCATTTCAAAATTGCCCATTTTCAAGCCGTAATTTGCCCTGACCAGAAATTCTGCCATATTTGCCATCATAACTGGGTTATCGGAATCTGCGTCTATCGGACTGATAACATAGACAATATACTCACTGTCTTTTATGACTACTATATACTGGAGTTTCTTAATTTTCCCAGAAGTCGAGAGACTAAATCTGAAAAGTCCTGACTGCTCATCGAAATAGAAGTACCAGCCATCTTCTGTAAGGAAATTATTTACTGCTTCGCTGATGGATTTGGAATATGTTCTTTTTTTCATTGTTTTGACCTCCTATTTGTTATTCAAAAATCATACTTCCATAAATGAGTAAATTTCTTATTTTTCGTGATTATGCACAATAAATATACACTGTTTATTACTTTGAACGCAGGGAAGAGTCTGAAAAAGATTTCTCCTGTTGTTCGGAATGACAGGTATTTGTGTAATTTTTCAAATTTGCTCATTTATAGCTTTTCATAATATGTTGCCTGAACGGAAAATTGTTCTGTCGGCACAATATTTTGTCGGAATGGAGTTTTCTCCCTTCGACACTATTAAAATAACATTAGGTTTAATTATTCTTTGTAGGAGGGTAGATGAGTTTTTAAAAATATAATTAAAAAATTTTTTTTATTATTTATGTATAAATTTGATTATTTTTATATTTAATTAATAATATTTTGATGTAATAAAAATATTTGCAAAAAAAATTTTAAAATGACGGATTTTCTTATTGAAATTTGTGCAATTTTTCCAATTAAAATTGAATCCCACTATGCATTGAAATTTGGAAATTGAGAGGAATAAAAATACACCTTCTTTCTTTTTAAAAAGAAAGAAGGTGTATTTTAATAAATTTTGCTTTTTTATCAACTACTGAAAATGTATGTGGTGAATTATTTATCACATACAGACGCAGGAGTTTCCTTTAATCTGCTCAAACTTGCAAAGGATTTCATTTTACGGGCATTAGTTTTGGAAACGATGGTTTTTTATGAGGTAAACCCTTATATATTTTTTTAGCAACATATATTTATATTGTCAAGAAAAAAGTCAGCTTTACGGCTGATGGGCAATTCATCCCACCTCTAAGGTGGGATGAATTGCCCATTTAGGTTAAAGGGCTTTGCCCTTTAACAACAGTTTTTCTTCGTCTTTGGAAAGTCGATAGCACGCAAACATATCGGGGCGTAAAGTAGCAGTTCTGGTCAGGGACTGGTATTTTCGCCATTTTTCCACATTTTCATGATGCCCCGACAGTAACACTTCGGGAACTTCTTTATCACGCCATACCGCAGGTTTGGTATATTGTGGATATTCTAAAAGACCGTTATAATGACTTTCATCTGTAAAACATTCGTCAGAGGAAAGAACATTCGGTAACATTCGGCATATGGCGTCAGTCAGTACTAATGCAGGCAGTTCGCCACCTGTCAATACATAATCACCTACGGATATGATTTCATCTGTCAATAAATCAATAACACGCTGGTCTACACCCTCATAATGTCCGCACAGAAGACAGATATTTTCATATGATAAAGATAAAGACCTGACCTTATCCTGTGTCAATGTTTGTCCTATAGGTGACATATAGATAAAATGAGGCTTTTTCCCTAGCTGTTGACAGATATCCTCAAAGCAAAGAGCAATGGGTTCACATTTCATCACCATACCCATACCGCCACCGTAAGGGGTATCATCAACTTTGCGGTGTTTGTCAAATGCGTACTCTCTCAGTTGGTGGCAGACAATTTCAACAGCACCTTTCTTTACCGCTCTTCCTATAATGCTCTCTTTCAGAACACTCTGACACATTTCAGGAAAAAGTGTGATAATATCAATCCTCATCATCAAAAATTCCTTTCAAAGGGCAGATAAGTATTTTTCCATTTTCAGGTTCAACAGACATAACCACTTCATCAATCACAGGTATCAGATAATCTTTACCGTCATCGTTGGTAATCTGGTAAACATCATTTGCCCCTGTCTGCATCACATCGGTGACTTTTCCGTACAGTTGATTACTGTCCGCATCGTATACACACAGACCAATAATATCCTGAATGAAATAAGTTCCTTCTTCCAGTATAACATCATTTCTGTTCATGTAAAGAACTTGATTGCGAAGTTTTTCTGCATCTTCAATGCTGTCGATACCTTTTGCTTTCATGATAGCGATATGTTTGTGTACTCGTGACTTCACTTCAAGCATACGGTTTCCATTATGAAGATATACTTTTTTCAGCTGACAAAAAAACTGTGGACTGTCACACCAACATTCTACCCGCATTTCTCCTTTGATACCGTGTGTTCCGACGATTTTTCCTGTTTCAAGATACTGTTTCATTGTGTTACCCTTTCGTACAAATTTTTGTTTTCTGCCATTTTACCACATCTGTTATGGATTTTCAACGTTTCTATTTTAGAATAAATAAAAGTCTATCTATTTTTGAATGTCTGTTTTTTCATAAGTCAATAGCTAAATTGCACAAATTACCTATTATGTATAAAAAAAATAATGAAATTTAAGCTAAACTTTATGGAAATTTATTGACGGCTTTCCGTAATGTGTTATAATATCCTTACCGATTTACACATTATCTAAATTTTATGGAGTGCGAGGGATTGTTATGTTTTTAAGAGAAGTAGAAGTTCAGAATCAGGTTGGTTTACACGCCCGTCCGGCAACATTCTTTATTCAGAAAGCCAATGAGTTCCGCTCCACCATCTGGGTAGAAAAGGACGAAAGAAGAGTTAATGCAAAAAGTCTGTTGGGTGTACTTTCACTTGGTATTGTTGGCGGTACGACTATCAAGATTATTGCCGATGGTAATGATGAAGCAGCAGCTGTTGACAGTCTTGTCAGATTGATTGAATCAGGCTTTGTTGACTGATAACACATTCTTTGATTGGTAACGGTAAGAAACTCTCCTGCGTTTTGTAGGAGAGTTTTTTTGTTGTTAAGAGACTGTGGCTGTAAAATTTCGCCCACTTTTTCGTTTACTTTTTGAGGGATTGTCAGATGGTTTTTCAGGAATGACGCATGGCAAATTGTACCAGTCGGTTCATAATCAGCACTGAAACGCTTCCGCAGAAAATCCCAAGAATAATTCCGCAAAGGACATCAGTGAGATAGTGTACCCTGAGATAAATACGGGAAAAGCCAATAAGTGTTGCCAGAAGAAGAATACCTATCCATGTAGTGGTACTGCAACACCAGAAAGCTACCGCAAATACAGAAAATGATGAGGCAGTATGTCCGGAGGGGAAAGAATAATAATCAGGTCGTCTGGTGAGCAAGTCGCTGTATTCCAGTTTGTGACAGGGGCGTATCCGTCCGACAGCGTGTTTGATAATTCCTTCCCCGACAGCGGTAGTCAGCCCTATTGCGACAATAAAGCCGACCCCCATAATAATCCTGTCGTCATCGAACAGACACGGTATACTTATGGCAAACCAGACCACTCCTTTTGACCCCAGCAAGGAAAACAGTATCATCAGTTTGTTGAGTATGGGTGTGTGTAAACGACCTATCCAATCCAGAACGAAATCGTCAATTTCCTGAATGTGTTGCAACATAAATATCGCCTCGACTACATTATTCCGGAGCAGTATCGGTAATCTTTTCTGATGTGAGAAATTCTACACTGCGTTCGATAGCGTCTTTGGAATTTCCCCAGCCCTGACCACTGGCACGGTAATCAAACATACTGCAAAAATGGGTGATATCAGCTTTCAGGCTTGCCAGATATCCCCCCGCCAGTTTTGAGGTGACCTGATAAAATTCCTGTACATTTTTGGAACTGATACCGCCTTTAGCTGTACAGTTCTTTATCAGCATGGTGTAATGTTTCATACAGATAAATTCCTGTTCGGCATACAGTCGGCGGAAATCAGGGTCTTTTTCCCATGTCATGAAAATACTTTCCATGAGATGCTGCATACCCCACTTCATTTTGTTACAGACATAACAGCTGTTCTGTAATTCTTCCAGTCTGGCAATTTTCTTTTTATCGGGTTTTCCTTTGACATTTTCGGGGATTAATTCCTTCATAATTTTTTCCAGATGAGTTTCCAGAATAAGAGCATTCGGCAGACGCTTTCCCATATGTGCCATCATGTAAAAATGACGGTAGCAAAATCCCATATTATTGGTGTCTACACGAATATCAGGTTCCATCATTGCTGCACCTGTGATATAGATGACGGAATTTTGTTCCAGCATTGCCTCCATACGACATATCGGACAGCCACATTTCGGAGCAAATACATCGTTGATAGGAATTGTTACAAGATTTTCTTTCATGGATTATCACTTCCTTAAAATTAGTCATTAATCATTGTTAATGATAGAAAAGCAACTATAATTACTTGTTTTTCAACCATTCAGGCAAAAATCTATTTTTTCTTTTTATTGAACTTTCGTCTGATAAAATACCATACTCCCATATCCAGTAAATCGTAACTGAAAAATTCATAGACATTGACAGCTCTGTTACCGAAATGTTTTTTAAGGAAAGCGTAAATTTTCGGATTTCGCAATGCTTTTTTTAATCTGGTTTCTTTACCGATTTTAAATGCGGTCTTATTATCCAGCCATGAGTGCATAGCGTAATGTTTCATAATTTTTCCGTACTCATTCATACCAAGAAAACAAGTTCCTGAAAGAATTTGTGTCTGATTATTCCAGATAAGTTCAGGATAATATTTTTCCAGTACAGGCATATTTAAAGTAGTATTGATTTGTGTAAAACCGCCCTTGAATGTCATACTTTCATAGCATTGCAAAAAATCATGCAGGATAGCTGTATTTCTTTCACAGCCATAAAACAATCCCGTATTGATACGTCTTTCCGTTTCAAAGGCAAATACATTCTGATATTGACGGTATTTATCAAAAATATCTTTTTGCAGGATTTCCACATCTGTATCCAGGTAAAAACCGCCGTATTGTATCAATGCTTCCAGTCTGGCAACATCAGATACAAATGCCCATTTTTTATTTTCATAGGCTTCTTTGGTAAAGGCATAGGCATTGACATCAAAATTGCTTTCATTCCATTCCATGATTTCATAATCAGGGCAATTTACTTTCCAGCTTTCGATACATTTTTTGATAACATCGTTTTTTTCACCGTTGCCGAACCAACAGTAATGAATAATCTTAGGTATCATGGCAAATCCTTTCCTGTTACAAATGATTTTGTTGATATAAGTTATTGTAGCATAAATTCAAAGAATATGGTATATTATTTTACAATAATTTCAGATTTTATTTTTTGGAGAGTTTCACGATGAGAACAGAATATAAGGACAATCTTGTTATGATAAAAGACATTACATCATTTGATTTGAAACAGACTTTGGAATGTGGACAATGTTTCCGTTGGCAGAGAATAGGCGAAAATACTTACTATGGTATAGCCTACGGTAAAACACTGACAATTTGTCAGCAGAATGACCAATTAAAATTTCACTGTTCTAAAGAAGATTTTGAAAATATCTGGTATAATTATTTTGATTTGCAGACGGATTACGATACAGTCAGAAAAGATATTGC
This sequence comes from uncultured Ruminococcus sp., assembly GCA_902773265.1. GTDB lineage: Bacteria > Bacillota > Clostridia > Oscillospirales > Acutalibacteraceae > CAG-964. The sequence goes on along the minus strand of CACYDZ010000126.1, from coordinate 1,089 downwards.
CAGAGTAAGTCCGTTGCTTGATGAGATACAGCAGTTTTCGTCCGGCATAAGGATTTTAAAACAGGACAGTTGGGAAACCTTATGTTCGTTTATCATTTCGCAGAACAATAATATTCCCAGAATAACGGGAATTGTCCGCAGACTTTGTGAAAATTTCGGAGAAAAGACAGCAGATGGTAATTATACTTTTCCCGGTGCAAAGACACTCAGTCAATATACGGTTGATGACCTTGCTGTTTTACGCAGTGGATTTCGGGCAAAATACATAGTGGACGCTTGTCAGAAAGTGGCAGGCGGTGAAATTGACTTAGACAAAATCAGCAAGATGACGACAGATACCGCAAGAACAGAATTGATGAAAATCAAAGGTGTAGGGAAGAAAGTTGCAGATTGTACGATGCTTTACGGTATGGGGAAGAAAGCGTGTTTTCCGACTGATGTATGGATAAAAAGAGCAATGACCACACTTTTTCCGAATATGACAGCAGAAAGTTTTGGAAGAAATGCAGGGATTATCCAGCAGTATATCTATTATTACAGCCGTGTAAATAAGGAATTGTTTCCATAAAACATCAATAACCACCTTTCTGATGAATAATCAGAGTGGTGGTTATTGATGTTAAATTGTCAAAATTTGCGTACGCAAATTTTGTTTTGAATTTTATCCATTTAAGGGCTGCCGCCCTTAAAAATCCTGCCCAAAGGCTCCCGCCTTTGGAAACCGCCACTTTTTTGAAAAAAAGTGGACAAAAAACTTTTGATTGTCATAGCTGAAAGTCAGATAATTTATCCGAACAAAGTGAACCGGAAAAGTTTTTGTCGGATTTTTTTGTTCGGGCAACGCCTTTTAACCGAAATAGATTTCGTACCAGACAAGGAAAATATAGATTGTCCAGACTTTACGGCTGTTATCTTCTTTACCGCTGAAATGTTCATCAAGAAAAGCGGTAATCACCTCAGGTTTAAAGAACTTTTTAGCGGTTTCACTGTTGAACATGGCTTTGACAACATTATAATAGCGTTCATCTCTGAGCCATACCCTTGTGGGAACAGGAAAACCTAATTTTTTCTTTTCGGCAGTTTCGATAG
>CACYDZ010000125.1 GCA_902773265.1 uncultured Ruminococcus sp. | reverse complement strand
TTGGTCAAACTTTTTTCAAAAAGTTTGGCGGGATTTTTAAGGGCGGCAGCCCTTAAAACAGGATTTTAAAGGGCGGTAGCCCTTTAAACGGCTAAAAATTAAAACAAAATCTGCGTAAGCAGATTTTGTTATTTCAGGTAAAAACTGTTTGCCAATTACTTTATAGAGGTCATTTGTTCAGGGTCGAATTTACCTTTAAGACAGTAGGTAATAAATTCGTACTCCAGACAGTCACCATTTGCCTCCATATTGACAGTAGCAATATCAGGATAGTAGTAGCGGTTATGGATAATGACAGGAATTTCCTTACCGAAACGGTGGCTTAAAATCCGTGATTTATGGATATCCCTGACAGAATGGATAAGTTGTTCCGTCAGTCTTTCCACGCTTTGTGTTTCAGGAATGTGCTGTTGTCTGAACCATTCCTGAAGCATATTTCTGGTAAAACCGTCCTCTCCAAAGCAGAACAGTTCATTTTGTAGCCAGAACTCATAATTCCAACGGACTTCTATATCCTCTACATTTCGGCAAAGTTCACTGCGATAGTGCGTTTCCGTATTATAGCCGAAATACAGACGGATATCCTGTTGATTGTCGTAATCGAAGTCAATAAAGAACGATATCGCATAGATATCGTTGTCTTTCCAGTGAGAAAATTCTTCCAGAAAGGCAAACCATATTTCACGGCTGATATTCAATGGTGAAAAATTGTTGCTGTTAGTATATTCATCGTTAAACAAGAGGTCATAAAGTCCCATAATTGTACCCTTTCAGACATTATCCTGTCGGGAATTTTATCTCTGAACCCCACTCAGCCCTTTAATTGTCTTGATGGAAATTGTCAGGCAACCGGAAATGACAGTACTCTCCCAAATCCAGCAGAACAATATCATGGCTGGTCTGTCTTTTGTAGGGGAGAACAAGCGTATTGTAATCTCCATAAAGATAGCGTAAATATTTATCGTATTCTTTGGGAATGGGAAATTGATATCCCTCAAAATCCCACTCAATGACTTCATCAAGATAATATTCAGGAAAATCCGCTTTATAGATATTTCTTCCCATGCCGTCATAGAGAAAGCGGGCATTTTTCTTATGTTCAAAAAAGCGTAGACACTTATACTGAAACCACTCTGTAACGGGGATAGGAAAAATAGCCTTGAGAATATTCGCACAAAAACTCTGGAATTTATGTTTGTTGTCAATCTGACGGTGATTCCAGCGGTTAAAAATCATGGAACGGAATAGCAAGGTAAATTGAAGATGGAGTTTTTTGCCAAGTTTAGAATTAGCCGTTTTGTCGTGAGCAAAGACATCGAAATTCATACCATTGTGCATAGCGGTATGGGATTTAGAATATTGTGTTGCATAGATAGTGTTGTTGATACGGATTTTAGCGAAAGGGTAGTGGCAATATTTGTCGGTGTAAGAAGTTTGCAGGAAAAGACCATCAGGCAATTCCTGACCGACAACTTCAAGAAACTTGTTATAATCTTCCCTGAGCATCATAATATCAGCATCATCGTCCCAAGGGATAAATCCGTGATGACGGATAGCACCAAGTAATGTACCACCGCCCAGAAAATATTTGATATTATGTTTTTTACAGATACGGTCAACTTCCAAAAGATAGGCGAGCAGAATTTTCTGAATACAGTCCAGTTTTCCTTCATGAGAATTTTGATAAAGAAAGATTTTCCTTTCATTTTTCAGCGAGGAAATCATTAATTGAATAATTTCGTCCATAGTAACGCTTGTCGGACAATTTCGGGCAATGAGTTTCTGGTCATTGAGAGCGATAGCATAGCAAGGGTCACAGTCGTTATAGACAAGACGGACTTTGCAGTCATCGGGATAGAGGTCAAATATTCTGGCAACGAGCATACCCGTAGACATGGTACAGTCTTTACTGACGACATTATAAATCTGATTTTTCTGTAAAGTGGTGATACTCATAAATACAGTATGCAACAGGTCGTGAATATAAGTAAAGGAATATTTTTTACGGGAACTGACGATTTCAAAAGGTTCACCTTTTGCGACACTGCGAAACATCTGATTAAAGATATGGTCATCAAATTCGGTACAGGCTCCAAGCAGAACACCTGTACGCAAGACAGTATAGAAGAAGTTATTTTTTTTTGCATAAATGCAGACGAGAGTTTCCATTGTCTGTAAAAGCTGACTGATACAGCCACTGACAGAGGATAAATCTATATAACCATATTCATTTTCAGAAACAGCGTAACCCCGTTCGATACTACCATAAGTTCTGTAATCGGAGAGAAGAACGAATTGTTTTAATTGATGTGCAGAAAGGAAAGTCAGTAAAGTTTTCAGATGTTGTGTTTCCCGTATAAAGTCGAGAGGATTACCGTCCAGAGATTTTGCACAACAGCCTGAATAAAGGCATATATCTATATCAGACAAAGCATTTTCTTTGAGCAGTTCATCTGTGGTGAAGAAAGCGAAATCTGAGCGTTTCAGCAAAGCGTTGTCGATTTTTTGAAGAACGCCTGTATCGGGAGCAACGAGAACGATACGGATATTGAGATTTTGTTTGTCATTGAGAGCGAACAAAAAGCAAGTAAGAACTTTAGCAAAGAATGTTTGTGTACCGCTGACACAGACAGTTTTATTTTTCAGTTTATCATAGGGATAGTCTTCAAAGGTAGCGGTATAATATGCCCAATCTGATTCATATTGTCCCAGAATTTCCGAAACTTCCATTCGTTTTTCACCTTTCGTGTATAGTCAGGTAAAGGGCGTTGCCCTTTACAATCCCACAAGGGGCTTTGCCCCTTGACCCCATTGGAATTTTTCCGATTAAAGGGCTTCGCCCTTTAAAATCCCACAAGGGGCTTTGCCCCTTGACCCCACGAACTTTTTGAAAAAAGTTCGACAAAAACTTTCAAGGCTCACTGCGTTCGGAATGTTTATCAAAGTGTCAGCTGTGACAATTAAAAGTTTTTTGTTCACTTTTTTTCAAAAAAGTGAGCAGGATTTTTAAGGGCGGCAGCCCTTAAATCAAGGGTTCGGGGGAGAAACACCCTGACAGAACATTTTCTATTTTTTCTTTTGCGTCCTTAAAGTTAATATGGATTAAAAGTCCGAAAAATATCAACAAACCCGAAATAGGAATAAGATAGATAACTGTATTGGTTACAGAATGGGTATGGATACCAATAAATATCGCCCCAAAACAGCAAAGTATCAGAAATATTCCGGCAAATAACAAATCAAATTTTCTACAATACATTTTTATATGCAATTTTGTGATAGTATTGATTTCTTCTGTTACTCCGTCAATGACAGGATTGAATAATTCTCTTTTTACAGGAAAAGAACCGATAATCGATTTAATCTGAAAACAATTCTGATGACATATTCCGATAAAATCTTTAGTGGTGCTATTGTTGGTACGAAGATAGTAACGATTATCTTCAACAGTATTTTCCCGAAATTTTTCCATTACACTTTCTGAAGAATTATTGATGTCATAAGTAAACTCTTTGTAAAAGACAGATTTCATACAAATCGCCTCCATTGAGATTTGTCAAGTAACTTTGCTGTCAGGAATGATTTTGTATTTCTACAATTTTTACAGCACGCTGAATACCTTCCGTAAGACTGACTTTGGCAGTCCAGCCCAGTTCATTTAAACGGGTGCTGTCAAGAATTTCGGGTGTTTTATCCATAATAGAGGTTGTCTTTTCGATTTCATCTTCCTTGTTGGCAAAAGAGAGGGAGAGGTTTCTTTCAGGGAAAGCCTCGACAGCAGTTTTGGCAAAATTCCGTATAGTGACATTAGAATTTTCAGAAGAAATATTATACGGGTAGACATCTTTACCATCAAGGAGAATTTTCAGCAAGGCAACAGCAGTATCTGTCACATAGCAGAAAGAACGATACGGACTGCCGGCACTTTTGAGGAGAATATTTTCATTTCTGACGATATTGGCAATAAACTGAGCCCACACTCTGTCATCATCAAGACTGGACGCACCGTAAATATAACTTGGTCTGGCAATTTTGATACTCATGCCGTACTGTTTATGAAAGGACGCACACAAAGTTTCCGAAGCTCTTTTACCTTGTGCATAGCAGTTTTTATAGTTGGTGGGGTCAAGGTAGCCGATATCCGTTTCAGAAATTTTTGTTTTACCTGTATGTAAGTCGCCATAGACTTTCAGACTGGAAACAAACAGTGTTACGGCATTACATTTCCGGGAATATTCCAGAACTTTATAAGTTCCTGTCAGATTAGCGTCAATCGTACCAACAGGGTCATGTTCAAAGAAATAGGCACTTGCCTGACTGGCAGAATGTATAACATAATCCGCCTTATCTTCCGTAACAATATCCTCACAGACATCTTGAACAATCAATTTGATATCGTCACGCTTTACGATATTCCCGAAACGCTTTTCGGCTTTTTCTTTATTGCGGACTAAAGCAAGAACAGTAATATTATCGTCATATAAATCGTTTCGTATCAGCAGTGCCGTTGTCAGATAGTAGGCAATAAAGCCATTGGCACCTGTAATGAGAACAGTTTTATTTTTCAGTTTTTCCCATGATAAGTCAGCAGTGGCAAGTGTACAGATATCGTCATAGATATATTGATGGATACAATCAAGGATTGGGTAAGTCATACATTAATTCCTCTTTCGCAAAAATTTCATATCTTCTGTAATAGTAGTAAGCTCTCAGAAAACGCATATCTTCAGGAGTAGTCACCTTGATATTATCCCTGTCGCCGATAAAGATATGGACTTTTTCACCAAGTTCAATCAGCAGTTCCGAACTGGAGATAGGGTTGTCAATTCCTCTTTTTTCGGCTTCATCATGAGCATGGAGAATTTTTCGGAGAGTATAGCCCTGAGGAGCCTGTGTGATGAACATTTCGCCACGAGGCAGACTTCTGCAGCAGGTCATACCGTCTTTACTTTCCAGAACGGAGTCAATACTTCTTGTTACGGGAACGGCGGTTTCAAAAACTCTGGCATTCTTGATACAGTTGGAGATTAAACTTTCTGACAAAAGCGGTCTTACGCCGTCACAAATCAGCACGATATCGCTGTCATTGGAGGAAAACTCTTTGGCACAAAGCAGTCCGTTGTGAATGGACTGATGACCGTTCATTCCGCCCTTGACGACCCTTTTGACTTTGGTAATACCGTATTTTCTGATATCCGCCCAAAGTCGGTCAATCCATGTTTCCAGACAGGCAATCACAATATTATCCACATCTTTATGATACTGAAAATTTTCCAGAGTTCTTATAATAATCGGTTTTCCGTCAACCTGTAAAAACTGTTTCGGAATTTCGGCGGTTCTCATTCTTGCCCCTACACCGCCTGCAAAAATTACTGCTGTTACCATGTTATACATACCTCGCATTTCCAGATTTGCAAAAGCAAATCTGATTAAAAGTTTTTGTCCACTTTTTCAAAAAGTGAAAGGCATAGCCTTTTTCGTGGGAAGAAAATCGCTCACAGCGATTCTAGGGTAAAGCCCCTTGTCAGGATTTTCAAGGGGAAAACTCTTGAACTATTTTTTCTTTTTGGGAGGGTGTTTTTCTTTGTACTCCTTGTACAGACGGAAAGCCTCATCAACATCACCCTGATAAATGACTGTGCCTTTGCGTAGATAAATCGCTCTGGTACACATTTCCCGTACACTGTCCTCCGTATGACTGACATAAAGTACCGTTTTGCCCTGCCGGATAATTTCAGAAATTCTGTTTTTGCACTTTTTCTTGAATGAAGTGTCACCGACACTCAGTGCCTCATCAATTACCAGAATGTCAGGATTAATGTTGACATTAATTGCAAATCCTAACCGCATTTTCATACCACTGGAATAAGTTCTTACAGGTTGGTCTATGTAATCTCCAAGTTCAGCAAAATCAATAATTTCTTCTTCAATTTTCTGGATATAAGCGTCCTTTAACCCCAGTGTGTATCCCCGCAGATAGATATTTTCTCTGCCCGTCATTTCCAGAGCGAACCCTGCTGTCAGTTCCAGCAGAGCCGCAACAGTACCGTTGACCGTCACTGTACCGGTATCGGGAAAGGCAACACCTGTAATCATTTTGAGCAAGGTAGATTTTCCTGCACCGTTGTCACCGATAATGCCGACACTTTCTCCCTCAGACACTTCTATGGATACATCATTGAGTGCCATATGGTATTTGGCATTTTTAGGTTTGAAAAACAATGCCTTAAAGCGTTCACGGTCATTTTTGAACAAAATGTATTGTTTGGAAACATTCTGAAATTTAATCATCGTCTTATTCTCTGACATAAGCAACCTCACTTAAAGCACATCAGGAATTCTTTTCCGCAGACGGTTATAATTGAACAGTCCCAGCACAAAGACAAGCACAAATTCTGCAAGGAATACAATCATTTCCGCAGGTCTGTCCCAGATAAACTGATTGTACAGAATGGCTTTGCGGTAGGCATTGGCAAAGAAGTTAATCGGATTAAGATACATGACATGACGCAAGGTATCACTTTCCATATCATAAGAATTATAGATAATTCCCGAAAGCCAGAAAATTCCCGACATAACAGACATGACCATATTTTCAAAATCGGCACTGAATGCTCCCATTGGTGCAGTAGACCATGACAGGAAGAGAAAGAAGAAAAACATCAGCGGCATTATCAGCAAAATCTGTAACGCATACAAACTCAGTCCCAGAACAGCCGTTACAATTATCAGCATGATGGAACACAACAACACATGAACATACAATTTGGAAAGAATGGTATAACTCATGATAGTCGAAACAGGAAAAGAAATTTTTGTAACGAAATGACGGTTAGTCCTGATAGATTTCAT
>CACYDZ010000124.1 GCA_902773265.1 uncultured Ruminococcus sp. | reverse complement strand
TTCAAAGCAAAGATTTGATATTCTCGTAAATTTTGGTGGCGACATAAGGATTATTCATGGTATAGAGATGAATCCCCTCCACGCCGTTGGCAATCAAATCGACAATCTGATTGACCGCATAAGCAATCCCTGCATCACGCATAGCTTCAGGATTGTTGCCGTATTTCTGAATCATCATGGAAAACTTTCTCGGCAAGGACGCTCCGCACATATCTACCATTCTCAATACCTGATTGGCATTGGTCACAGGCATAATCCCCGCTTCAACGGGAACAGTAATCCCTGCAAGACGAACCTTTTTCATAAAATTGTAAAACAGTTCGTTGTCAAAAAACAACTGCGAAATCAGAACATCAGTCCCGGCATCGACTTTCTTCTTGAGGTTGAGAATGTCCTGCACATCATTTTCCGCCTCTACATGAACTTCGGGATAACAAGCTCCCGCAATACCCATTTCAGGATAGTTCATCTTAATATAAGACACTAAATCACTGGCATAGGTAAAATCTTTTTTTGGCGGAATGTCGGGGTTGGTATCTCCTCTCAAAGCAAGGATGTTTTCCACACCGTATTTTTTAAAAGTCTGTATCGTGTTGTCAATTTCGGCAAAACTGTTGGTCAGGCAGGTCAGATGGGCAACGGCTTCCACATTGTGAATACCTTTTATCATAGAGGCAATCTTTCCGCCGTTATCCGTATTCCCTTTACCGCCCGCACTGTAAGTCACGCTGATATAATCAGGGTTGATGTCGGTAAGTTGTTCAATAGTTTCATAGACAATGTTGATATTGTCCTTGAATTTTTTTGGCGGAAATACTTCCAGTGAAAAAACCGTCCTGTCCTGACCGAATTTATCTATAATTTTCATCATGAAACTCCTTCCAAAGAATTTTTGACTATATTATAACATGATTTTTACACTACGGCAATCGTTTTTGAAAAGAGAAACACTCTTTTGCGAAAAAATCATTAATTTTTTGTGAATAATAAAAATTAAGGATTTTTCAATAAAACTTCAAGGTTTCTGTATTATCATACAGACAATCCAAATAAAAGACAAATCCGAAAGACAAAATCCCATACAGAAAGGAAAGATTTTTTATGACAAACAATAATAATAACAATAATTTCAATGACCAATATAATGAATATTCATCAGATAACAACAATGCCTATGCTAACAGCAATCCTTACGGCGATAAGCCCTTTGAAAATGTCTACGGCAATACACAAACACAAAATTCCTATACTTCCACTCAGCCCACAAGTCAGCCCACAAGTCAGCCCACAAATGACAGCTATCCGTCTGATTCGGAATACAGCTATGTCTACCACAGAGCAACTCCCACTGCACCTGTACAAAATACCAACCCCTATCAGACACAGACACCCTCTTCACAGAATATCTATTCTTCCTCAAACAGCGGACAGGAAAAAAAGAAAAAAAGCAACAAAGGTTCATTCTTACTCAAAGCCATCGTGGCAGGATTGTGTTTCGGAATAGTGGCAGGCAGTGTGATGGCAGGTATCAATTACGCCGGCAGTAAAATGCTTTCCTCCAATTCTTCAGGCAATACTATCTCTACAACCTCTTCCTTAAAAACTGTCAACGACAATAACAATAACAGTAACAGTACAGCTGTCAGTACAACCTATGATGTGGCAAAAGTAGTCGAACAGGTTATGCCCGCTATGGTTTCTATCAACATCAAGGGTACACAGACCGTACAGAATCCTTACAGTAATTTCTTTGACTTCGGTTTCGGCTTCGGCGGAAATGACAGCTATCAGCAGGAAGTTACCGGCAGTGGTTCGGGGATTATCATTTCTCAGAACAATAATGAACTGTTGATTGTCACAAACAACCATGTGGTAGAAGATGCCAATGAAATCAATGTCACTTTCAACGACAAATCTACCTCATCGGCAACTATCAAGGGTACAGATGCTGATTATGATTTGGCGGTTATCAGTGTAAAATTATCCGACATCTCTCAGGAAACAAAAGACAAGATTGCCGTTGCTACATTAGGCGATTCCAATAAACTTCAACTTGGTCAGCCCGCCGTAGCCATAGGAAACGCATTGGGTTACGGACAGTCCGTCACAGTAGGATACATCAGTGCATTGGAAAGAGAAGTCCAGATGACCGACAATACCATGACCCTTATCCAGACAGATGCCGCTATCAATCCCGGTAACAGCGGTGGTGCATTACTGGATATGAACGGTAATGTCATAGGCATTAATTCCGCTAAATATTCCGATACAGATGTTGAGGGTATGGGTTATGCTATTCCGATATCAGACGCTACTCCCATTATTGAAGATTTGATAAACCATACCTCTAACGCACAGTCCAGACAGGCATATCTCGGTATTACCGGCAGAGATGTTACAGACAGCTATTCACAGTCATTCGGATTGCCCTCAGGTATTTACATCTCCAAAGTGACATCAGGTTCACCTGCTGACAAGGCAGGTATGCAGGCAGGCGATATCATTACTAAATTCAACGGTAATGAAGTCAAAACCATGTCCAGCTTACAGGCAAAACTCAAAGCCAGAAAACCCGGAGAAACAGTAGAAGTCACCGTGCAAAGACAGCAAAGAAACGGCGGTTATAAAGAAGTTACCGTTTCTGTTACACTCGGGGCAAAATCTGATGCTCCCGCTGAAGAATAAGCCAACAACAAGCGTTTCATTAATATATACCTCTCTTTTTCCGGAAAAGCCACCGCACTTATCAAAAAGTGCAGTGGCTTTTTTTAACTTTATGATAAAAACAACCTTTAGCGGTGACAATTAAAAGTTTTTGTCAACTTTTTTCAAAAAGTTGGCAGGGTCAAGGGGCGGCAGCCCCTTGTAGGATTTTAAAGGGCAAAGCCCTTTAA